>JACCYD010000891.1 GCA_013696695.1 Deltaproteobacteria bacterium
CGGATCGTGGAGCAGATCGGCTGCGGCAGCATGGGCATGGTCTACGAAGGGGTTCACCCGCAACTCGGACGCTCGGTCGCGATCAAGGTGCTCCACGCGGCGCTCCTCGGACACTCCGGGATGGACACGCGGATGCTGCAGGAGGCCTCGATCCTCGAGGAGCTCCAGCACCCGGGCGTGACCAGGATCTTCGATTGCGGGCTCCTCGATGATCAGCGCCCGTGGATCGCGATGGAGCTCGTCACCGGCGAGTGCCTCGCGACCAAGCTATCGCGCGACGTCCTCATGTCGCCGGTCGAGGTCTGCAACCTGATCGCGGCGATCGCGGACGTGCTCGCGACCGCACATGGTCACGGAGTCGTGCATCGCGACCTCAAGCCGGAGAACGTGTTGTTCGCAGATGCGGACACCGGATTCCCGCTGCGCGTGATCGATTGGGGTGTCGCCCGGCTCGGCCCGCTCGCGCGGCTGACGCTCGACGGTGTGACCTGCGGAACGCCGATCTACATGTCGCCCGAGCAGCTCAAGGCGGGCGACATCGCACCGCCGTGTGACATCTACTCGCTCGGCGTCATCGCGTACGAGGCTCTCTCCGGCGCTCCGCCGGTCGACGGCTCGACGCTCGCCGACGTTGCGGCCAAGCACATCGCTGGCGATGCGGTCCCGTTGTCGGAGCGCGCTCCCTCCACTCCGCGCGCACTCTGCGAGCTCGTCCACGCGATGCTTGCCACGCTCGCCCACGATCGCCCGACGGCGGTCGACGTGCGGATCATGGCGCAACGCCTCGCGCGCGAGATCTCGAGCGAGACCGCTCCAGAGCCCGTGGTGAACGAGGCAATGAGTTTATCTACAGTGAACACCGTCCGGATCCGTCGCCCACGTTGGACGCCGGAGATCTCGTACTCGATCGCTGGCGAGATCATCTCGACCCACGCTCTCCTCGCGGCCCTGTAGTTGCAGAGTCGGTGGTCATGACAACCACCAAGCCGGAATCCAAGCTCGATCAGGTCGCAGACAAGGCGAAGGACGGGATCGAAGCTGTCACCGACACCGCCAAGGACGTCGCGTCCAAAGTTGCGGACGGAGCCAAGCACGTCGCCGACGGGGCGCATCAGAAGGCGAAGGACGCCAAGCGAGCCGTGCGCGATGCAGCCGTGCATACGAACGACAAGCTCGAGGATCTCAAAGACAAGCTCGACTGAGCTTACAGAAACGCGATCGCGGCGAACGCGGCGATCGCGAGCACGATCGCGACGAGCACGACGAGCAGCGGAAATCGCGACGGGCGATCGCTGATCCCGGAGGTCAGCGCGGGCGGAGGTCGCCCGTATTGAGGGCCCATCAACGGGACCTCGCCACCGAGAGCTGGAAGATCGAGACGCTCGAGCGCCGCGAGAGCCCAGCCGGCCGACGGCGTGCGGTCGGCGGGGCTCTTCGCGAGCATCTTGGCGACCAGCGCGTCGAGCTCGGGCGACATCGCAGGCGCGAAGTCCCGGAGGTGCGGCGCGGGTTGATAGACGTGCATCGCCATCATCTCCTCGCCGCCTTCCGCCTCGAACGGTGGGCGACCGACCAGCATCTGGAACAGGATGCAGCCGACGGCGTAGAGATCGGCGCGCGCGTCGATCTCGGCGTTGCCTCGGCATTGCTCCGGCGCCATGAATGCAGGCGTGCCGACGATCGAGGTGTCCTTGACCTTCGCGTTCGCGAGCTTTGCGATGCCGAAGTCGAGCACCTTGACGCGGATCGCGCCGGCCGCGGTGGGATCGCGGACGATGAAGATGTTGTCGGGTTTGACGTCGCGATGGATCACGCCGTGGGCGTGGGCGGCCTCGAGCGACGACAGCAGCTGCATCGCGATCTGGGTCGCGAGCGAGGCGTCGAGCGTGCCGCGCCGCGACAGGAACCCGGTGAGGTTCTCGCCGCGAAGCATCTCCATCACGATGTACGCGCGCTGATCTTCGAGGCGACCGAAGTCGAACACCTGGACGATGCCAGGGTGGCGGATCGCGCTGGTCGTCTTGGCCTCGGTGAAGAAGCGCTCGACCACGGCCGGCTGCGTCGTGAACTGCGGAAGCAGGACCTTGATCGCGACCGGGCTGCCGAGCATCACGTGATCGGCGCGATAGACGACACCCATGCCGCCTTCGCCGATCTGCTCGCGAATCTTGTATTTCCCGACGACGTGGCCGATCACATCAAGCCGATGTTATCTCACCGGAGCGGTTTCGAGGCTTCGAGGATCGTCGAC
>JACCYD010000909.1 GCA_013696695.1 Deltaproteobacteria bacterium
CACCAAGCGCGTCGTCGGTACGTACTTCACGTACAGCTGGCTCTACGAGAAGAAGATCCCGGAGATGCCGCTCGCGATCCCGAAGAGCGTGATTCCGAAGTGATCCTCACTTCGCAGGCCGACGTGAGGATCACGCGGGTGCCAGGCCGACGTGAAGATCACTGCTGGATGCAGTAGATCGGACTCTGCACGTTGCACGGGATCGAGTTGCAAGCTTGGTCCTCGGTCCAACGCATATCCATCGCTGCGCTGTTGCCGGCGGCCCCAAATATCTTGGTGTCGCCGGATGTCCAGTCGTTGCAGTGCGAGTTGCTGACCGATTGAACGCCGAGGCCCGAGGTGTCGGTCCACACCGCCCTGTCACCGCAGGCCGTGCTGGCCGGCGCCGAGGTTCCGTTTTCTGTCAAATCGATCGGGTGCTCGATCGCGCCGTCGATCAGGTCGTTGAAGTCGAGTGCGATCACGGTGTCGTTCACCAGGTGATATGGACCGGAGAACCGCGTGTGGCGATTCGCGGCCGAAACAGAGTTTGTGGACAACCACGCCTTGAAGGTGCCACCGAGCCCCGCCGCGCTGGCCGCGCTCTCGCATTTCTCGTCGGCACCTTCGAGTCCGCTGAGGTTGCCGGAGAACCTCGTGCTGGTGACGAAGACGTACCGAAACGTCGCGGGCGCGTCGATGGGGGCACCGTCGTTCGCACCGTCTTGCGGGGCGGGATCCTTCAGCTCGAACACCAGCTCGCAGCCACTCGCGAGCAGCAGGATCGCGACGACTCGCATCACGCTCACTTTGGGGGCATTCGCAGGCTGCCGTCGAGCCGGATCGTCTCACCGTTGAGATAGCCGAGCTCGACGATCGAGGCGACGAGCGCGCCGTACTCCGCGGGGTCGCCGAGCCGCTTCGGGAACACGACGTCGGCGGCGAGCGCCGCGCGCTTGTCCTCGGGGAGCGCACCTAGCATCGGCGTGTCGAACAGGCCCGGCGCGATGGTGACCACGCGAATCCCGGCGGGCGCGAGGTCACGCGCGGCGGGCAGCGTCATGCCGACGACGCCGGCCTTCGAGGCCGCGTAGGCGATCTGACCGATCTGTCCGTCGTACGCAGCGACCGATGCAGTGTTGACGATCACGCCGCGCTCGCCGTCGATCGGATCCGCCTTGGCGATCGCCGCCGCGGCCAGACGCAGCACGTTGAACGTGCCGATCAGGTTGATACCGACGACGGTCTTGAACAGATCGAGATCGTGCGGCTTGCCGGTCTTGTCGAGCGTGCGCGACGCCCAGCCGACCCCGGCGCACGACACCGCGATCCGCAGCGTGCCGAGCTTGCCGGCCTCCGCGATCGCGGCCTCGATCTGCGCGGGCTCGGTGACATCCGCCTTCGCGAACACCGCCTTGCCACCGAGCTCGGCGGCGAGCGCATTGCCCTTCGCCTCGTCGCGATCGACGATCACGACCAGCGCGCCACCGGCGACGAGCCTCTTGACCGTTGCACCACCGAGCCCCGACGCACCACCCGTGACCAGCGCCACCGAACCTGCGAGCTTCATGCGCGCCAAAGTAGCGCGCGAAACACCTCACATGTTGTCGCAGAGCGTCCCGAGGTACTGATAGATGCCGAGGTCCGTGAAGATCACGGTCGAGTTCGCATCGACGTCGAGCGTGATCAGCTCGGTGCGCTTCTCGCCGCGGATCCACATCATCTTGTTGATGTCGGAGCGGCGATCGAGCCGGAGGTCACCGGTCTTGGTCGAGAACACTTCGCCGGCGGTGTCGCTCGCGACGTCGCTCAGCGCCATCTGCTTCATCGCGCCCTTCTTGCCCACGTACACGCGGAAGCCCTTGCTACCGTGCTGCTTCGTCAACCGATCGACGTAGTAGTAAACACCGCTGTCGTCGCGCGCGAGCATGTGCGCTCGGCGGTTCAGGTACTCGGTCATCAGCGTCGACTTGTCGAGCACCGCCTTCGCCTTGTCGCCGGTCAGCTGCGTGAGCGGCACCGAGTCGGCATCGCAACTCTTGGAGAACGAGCCGTCGGCCGCACGCGCGAAGTACGCCGGCCTGATGCCGGTGATGCGCGGCGCCCAGGTCTGGTAGGACCACGCCGCGCCGTTGCCTGAGCGGCCGATCCCATTCTGCTCGTAGAGCGGCTTGCCCGCCGGCCCGAACCAGATCCGCGGCGCGTCCTCGGTCCCCCCTGACGACGACACCTTGTGTGGCTTGACGACGTAGGTGTTGCCCGTGGCATCCGCGAACACCAGCAGCTCGTCGCGAAACGGCTTGATGTCGACCTTCTGAGGCTTCGGCTCGGCGAGTGCGCGGCCCCCCCCAACCCCGATCCCGACGACAACGACGGCGACGACGGCGACGTGTGCTCGCATGATTTCATTATACGATCGTGCCGATGGCGAATTCAGCGCGGGTGGCGGTCGACGTCGGGACGGTGATCGCCGACACCTACACCATCGAGGCGCTGATCGGCCGGGGCGGCATGGGCTCGGTGTTCCTCGCCACCCACAAGCGGCTTCCCGGCAAGCAGGTCGCGATCAAGCTCCTGCACGCCGACCTCCAGGATCCCGAAGTGATCTTGCGGTTCAAGCGCGAGGCCGAGATCGCATCGCGGCTCGGCCACGCGAACATCGTGACGGTGCACGACTTCAACGTGATGGCCGACGGCACGCCGTACCTCGTGCTCGAGTTCCTGCGCGGCGAGTCGCTGGCGGCGAAGCTGCGTAACGGACCACTCCCCCTCGAATCGGTGTTCTCGATCGCGCGCCAGGTCGGGTCGGCCCTCGCCGCCGCGCATCGCGAAGGCATCGTCCATCGCGATCTCAAGCCGCAGAACATCTTCCTCGTCCCCACGGAGGTCGACGGCAAGATCGTCGAGGTCGCGAAGGTGCTCGATTTCGGCATCTCGAAGATGCGCGGCTCGACCACGGTGAAGACGCAGGAGTTCACGCTCCTCGGCACGCCGCAGTACATGGCGCCGGAGCAAGCGAAGGGCGATCACGCGAACGTCGACGAGCGCACCGACGTGTTCGCGCTCGGCGCGATCGTCTACGAGCTGCTCGCCGGTCACCCGGCGTTCTCCGGCGAGACCATCCCGGAGGTCTGCTTCAAGGTCGTCTACGAGCAGCCCAAGCCGCTGATCAACGAAGCGCCGTCCGCGCCACCCAGCGTCATCGAGGCGGTGACCCGGGCGATGGAAAAAGCGTCCGACGATCGCTTCCCGTCGGTGGCGGCGTTCATCGAGAAGCTCACGGGTGAGAAGCTCGCGCCCTCGCAGCCCAACACGTCGTCGATTCCACCGATGGATGGCGGCGCCGGTAGCGGCTTCAAGGTGCCGACCGGGAAAGAAGCCTTCGCCCAGACGATGCACTCCGGCGACTTCGGGATCGCGGCGTCGACACCCCGCCCTCGCCTGCCGACACCGATTCCTGTCGTCGAATCGCCACCGGCGAATCCGCAGGGCGCGACGATGGAATCGATGGCGCCGCCGAGCGATTCGCTCGCGGAGCGCGCGCCGATGGCGCCGCCCAAGCGATCGCTCATCCCGGTGCTGCTGATCGCGTTGGTCAGCGCGGCGGTCGGCGCGCTCGTGATCTATCTGGTCACACGAGGCCCGTCGACGCCGACATCGCAGCCGACGGTCGCGCCGGATGCCGCGATCGTCGCGACCGTCACGCCCGATGCTGCGCCGGTTGTCGTCCCCCCGGATGCCGCAGGCGTCGTCGCCGATGCCGCGCCGGTCGTTGCCGATGCCGCACCCGTCGCCGTCGATGCCGCCGTCCGGCGCACGCCCGACGCGCGCGTCGCACCACCCGAGCCGGGCGACGACACGGGAACCGGCGGCGCCGATGTCGTACAGGCCCAGCGTGCGCTGCAGGCTCGCGACTTCGACAGCGCCGAGCGGCTCGCAGGCGGCGTGATCGTGTCGCCCGACTCCGGTCCACGTCAAAAGGCGCGCGCCCGGATGATCCGCGGCATCGTGCGCTGCGTCGCGCGCAACAACGAGGAAGCGGCCGGGCTGGATCTCAAGGCAATCCCGCGCGGATTTCGCCAGCTCCGCGCGGCGTTGCTGTCCTCGTGTCAGGCGCAGGGCTATCTCAAGGAAGAGTCGCCTTAGCTCTGGTGCAGCAGGATCACGACGCGGCGCATCGCGCCGTCACTCGCCCCCGCCACCGTCAGATCGATGTAGTGCGCCCCGCGTCTGACTTGCTCGGCGATCTCCGAGCCGGCGACGACATTGCTCGCGACATAGCGATCCGCAACCGTGATGATGCGCTCGTCGGTCTTCAGCGTGACCAGCGAGGCCACGATCGTCGGTGATACGTTCGGCGCGACGTCGATCACCGTCA
>JACCYD010000913.1 GCA_013696695.1 Deltaproteobacteria bacterium
AGCCACCCGAACGTCGTCCAGGTGTTCGCGACCGGCCAGTTCGACGAGCGGCCCTACATCGCGATGGAGCTGCTCGAGGGCATCGATCTCGGGTCGACTGTCGAGAAACGCGGTCCGCTCGACAACGTCACCGCGGCGCACGCGATCCTCGATGCCGCACAAGGGCTCAACGCCGCCGCGAAGGCCGGCCTGATCCATCGCGACGTCAAGCCGTCGAACCTCGTGCTGCTCACCGATGGTCGGGTCAAGGTCACCGACTTCGGCCTCGCGAAGCCGATGGATCCGGGCAGCGAGCCCGCGCTGACCGCGATGGGCGTCGTCGTCGGCACGCCGGATTACATCGCGCCCGAGCAGGCGCGCGGCGAGACCATCGACGAGCGCGTCGATATCTACGCGCTCGGGGGCACGATGTACTTCGTGCTCACCGGCATGCCGCCGTTCCGCACCGGCAAGCCCGCCGAGGACAAGTACCTCAAGGTCGTCGCGCGCCACCTTCGCAACCCGGCCCCCGACGCGTCGGTCACCAACCCCGGCGTCGATCGCGAGCTCTCCGAGCTCACGAAGCTGATGATGAACAAGAAGCCGGCCGATCGCCCCGGCTACGAGGAGCTGATCAACCGGCTCGGCGAGATCCTCGCGCGCGTCGATCCGAACGCGGTCCCGTCGCTGATCTCGTCGCGCGATCGCTCGCGCCCGATCGCCCTGCCTGGCGGCGTCCCCGATCCCGCCGACCTCGACGATCCCGCCCTCGACGCGCTGCCGCCGCGCTCGTTCCCGATCTGGCTGGTCGTCCTGACGTTCCTCTCGATCGCGACGTTCGTCGCCGGCCTCGTTGTCTATCTTCGTCGGGTCGAGGCCGGCGAAATCACCGGCGGGAGCTCGCCACCGGTGGATGCCACGGTCGGCGTGATCGATGCGCCGGCCGTCCAGCCGCCGAAACCCGAGGGCATGCTGCTGGTGAGGAAGAAGGACGGCACGCCGTTCTACGCCGACGCCAAGCCGGTGCGCCTCGATGGGTTTCGCCAGGTGTTCAAGACCCACGATCAGAAGGGCAACCCCGACGATCCCGTCGTGATGGTGTCGTACAACGAAGCGCGCGGCTTCGCCGACAGCAAGGGCAACCGCCTGCTCACCGTCGAGGAATGGGATGCCGCGGCCGCCGTCGAGGGGTTCGTCGCCGCCGTCGGCCTGTTCGAATGGATCGCCTCGCCCACCGAGGAGAAGACGATCCACAAGCGGGGCGCCACGGCCACGCGCCCGGATCAGAAGCATAAGGACGTCAGCTTCCGCATGGGCCGCGACGCTCGCTAGGGGACGGTTCTTACGTCGGTGACTTCGGTGGTCGAAGTTGCTGAAATCGCATCGCGCGTTGGGGACGGTTCTTACTTCGCGAGATATAGTGACCGCCGTGTCGGACGTCGATCGTCTCGTCGAGCTCATCACCAAGCGCGTGCAAGAACGCCTCGGTGGCCAACCGGTCGCGAAGCTCGCGCTGTTGCCGCGTGATCGCGGCGACTGCGTCGACGACTCCGCCCCCGGTGAAGACTGCGCCGGCTGTGGTGCCTGCGTCGTTCGCCGGCCGTGGTCGGTGCGCGCCAGCGAGCAAGCCGGCGCCACGCGCGTCGGTGCGATGCCGGGTGTCGGCGCCGTCGCCGCCGATCTCGCCAAGCTGATCGATCACACGCTCCTCAAGCCCGAGGCCACGCGCGACGAGGTCGTCAAGCTGTGCGAGGAGGCGAAGAAGCACCGCTTTGCCTCGGTCTGCGTCAACACCACGTGGGTGCCGCTGTGCAAGGCGCTGCTCTCCGGCACCGACGTCATGGTCTGTGCGGTCGTCGGCTTCCCGCTCGGCGCGATGTCGCCCACCTCGAAGGCGTACGAGGCGCGCGAGGCCTTTCGCCAGGGCGCGCGCGAGATCGACATGGTGATCAACATCGGCGCGCTCAAGTCGCGCGATTACGAGACCGTGTTCGAGGACATCTGTCGCGTCGTCAAGTCGTCCGCGCCCGCCGGCGTCAAGGTCATCCTCGAGACGTCCGCGCTCGACACCGAGCAGAAGATCATCGGCTGCACGCTGTCGAAGCTCGCCGGCGCGGCGTTCGTCAAGACGAGCACCGGCTTCGGCAAGGGCGGCGCCACCGTCGAGGATATCGAGATGATGCGGCGGATCGTCGGCAACGAGCTCGGGGTCAAAGCCTCGGGCGGCGTGCGCACGGCCGAAGATGCGATCAGGATGGCGCAAGCGGGCGCGAACCGGCTCGGCGCATCGGCCTCGGTCGCGATCGTCACCGGCACCGCCGACGGCAAAGCCAAGGGCTACTGACGAACGTTGCGCAGAGCGCAGCGTTGACAACTGGCGTTGGAGGACACCGTCCACGCTCCTCCGCGCGCCGGCGGAGCCGTGAACGACAACGGGCCGCCCGAAGGCGACCCGTGATTCGATCCGAGGGGATCGTGACTACGGCATCTGCTTCTTGTCGCCCGCCGTGATCTTCACGAGACCGTCCGGCTTCAAGTACTTCCGGATCGCCGTGTTGACCTGGTCAAGCGTCAGCGCCTTCATCGTGGCGTAGTACTTTTCCCAGTACTCCATCTTGCGATCGAGGTAGAGCCCGTCGTTCAGCATGCCGAGGATCGCGCCATCGCTCGATAGGTTGCGCTCGAAGCCGGACCAGATGCCCTGCTTCGCACCGCTGAGCTCCTCGGCGGTGATGCCGTTCGAGACCAGCTTGGTGAATTCCTCGAGCATGGCGGCCATGCCCTTCTTCGCATTACCCGGGTTGAGCATGCCGCCGGCGAAGAAGCTGCCGGCCTGATCGAACGCCGTGAGCTGCAGGCCGGAGAACGCGCCGTAGGACAGGCCGTCCTTCTGGCGGAGTCGCGTCAGCAAGCGCGACACGAAGCCGCCGCCACCGAACGTGTAGTTCGCGACGGTCATCGCCGGCGCCTCCGGATCGTCATCCTTCAGCTGGACCGCGTGCACCACCGCGACGAGCGCGTTCGCCTTGTCGGGGAAGTCGAGCGACTGCTCGCCCGCCGTCGTCGGCGTGTGTTTGCGCTGCAGGCGCTTCCATGGCTTCGGCGACTTCCAGGTGCCCCAGGTCTTCTCGACCCAGCCCTTGACGGTGGGGACGTCGAAATCACCGACGATGGCCATCGTCGCGTTACTCGCACCGAGCATGCCGGCGAACTTCCGCACGTCCGCGAGGCGCAGCGCCTTGAGCCCGGCGATCTGCTCGTCGGTGGTGGGTGCGTAAAGCGGGTGGTTCTTCGGGTACTGCGCGACCACGCGGCTGACGTTGAGGAACGCCTGCGACTGCGGATCCTGCTTCTGCTCCTCGAGCGCCGTGACCGACTCCTTGATCACGATGTCGAACTCCGCCTGCGGGAACGACGGCTGGCGCAGCACCTCGTCGACGAGGGCGAGCACGGCCGGCAGGTTGTCGCGCGTGGTCTGGATGTTGACGTCGAGCTGCCCCGGCTGCGAACCGAAGTTGACCTGAGCCTCGAGCTGGTCCCACTGATCTTTCAGCTGCTGGAAGTTCCGCTTCCGGGTGCCGCGCGACATCGTGTCGTCGAGCATCGACGACGCCAGCCGCTGACCGGTGAAATCGGCTTCGCTGCCGTAACGCAGCGACAGGCGTGCACGCACGACCTTGCCGCGCGTGCTCTTCGGCAACACGGCGAGCTTCATGCCGTTGCCGAGCACCTGGCGCTGCGTGCGCTTCTCGATGTTCGCGAGGGTGGCATCGAACTTCTCGCCCTCGGTCTCGGGCGGCTTGCCCTTGTAACCGGCGACGACCTTCGCGATGTCCGGCGTCGCCTTGTCGGGGGCGCGCTGCGGCGTCTTGGTCGGATAGAACATGCCGATCGTGCGGTTCGACGACACCAGGTAGGTCCCCGCGGCCTTGACGACCTCGGCGGTGGTCAGCGCCTCGATCCGATCGCGCTGCCAGAACAGCAGGCGCCAGTCACCTGCGCCGATGTACTCGCTGACCGCGGTGGCGAGCGACGCGCTGTTCGCGAACGCCAGCTTGAAGCGCTTCTTGGTCTTGGCGCGGAAGCGCGCGACCTCGTCGTCGCCGATCTTCGACTTCGCGAGGCCCTCCACGATCTGGATCATCTTGTCGCGCACCGCCTCGATCGACTTGTTCGCCGGCACCGTCGCCTGGATCTCCAGGACGCCCGGATCGTGCAGCGTGAGCTGGCTCGCGCTGACCGACGTCGCCATGCCCGTCTTGACCAGCGCGGTGTAGAGGCGGCCCGACGGCTCGTCGGTGAGGATCTCGCCGATCGCTTCGACGCCCGCGTAGTCCAGATCGGCCGTCGCGGTGACGTGATAGAGGAGGCCGACGACCTGGACGTCGCCGGTGCGGCGCAGCGTGACGATGCGCTCGCCATCCTGCACCGGCTCCTGCGTGTACGTCGGCTCGAGCGGTTCGCGCGGGTTCTGCAGCTTGCCGTAGTGCTTGTCGATCAGCTTCAGCGCCTGCTGCGGCAGGAACTTGCCGGCGAGCACGAGCACCGCGTTATCGGGGCGGTAGTACTTCTTGTAGAACCGCTTGAGCACCGCCGCGGGCACCTTCTCGATGTCCGCGCGCGAGCCGATCGTCGACTTGCCGTAGTTGTGCCAGAGATACGCGGTCGACCACATCCGCTCGGACAGGACGCCGCCCGGGTTGTTCTCGCCGATCTCGAACTCGTTGCGGACGACCGAGAACTCCTTCGACAGATCCGCCTGCGAGATGTTCGAGTTGAACATCCGGTCCGCTTCCATCTCGAGCGCCCACTCGAGGTTGTCTCCCTTGGCTGGCAACGTCTCGAAGTAGTTCGTGCGGTCGTACCAGGTCGACGCGTTGTTCGCGGCGCCCTTCGCCTTCAGCTCTTCCCACACCTTCGGGTGCTTCGGTGAGCCCTTGAACAGCATGTGCTCGAGGAGGTGCGCCATGCCCGTCTCGCCGTAGCCTTCGTGGCGCGAGCCGACGAGGTACGTCACGTTGAGCGTGAAGTTCTCCGTCGACGCGTCGGGGAACAGCAGGACGCGCATCTTGTTATCGAGCACGTACTCGGTGATGCCCTCGACCTTGGTCACCTCTCTGGGTGCCGCCGGACTTGGGGTGGATGCCGCGACGAGGACCGCGACCAGGAGCGAGCTGAGTGGTTTCACGGGGCGGTTATAGTTCGGTGCCCGGCCCGCGCCAGAGCCAACGCGTCTTTCCGTCGCTGACGGGGGACTGCCTGCCCGCGCCTGCGACACCGCACTGTCGCGCTTGGCTGGGGCATTCTGGGCTCAGCTTGCGAGCTTCGCCCGGGTCACCGCGAAGCCCCGGACCCAGCTGACGCCGGCGGCGGCGGTCTCTCGCGGTGCGTGGTGACGCATCCTCGCCGCCAGCTCGGCGCGGTTTGCGACGGTGAGCCGCGCATAGATGTCCTTGAGATGCTTCTTCACGGTGTTCTCGGAGATGCCCAACAGCTTTCCGATCTGACCGGCGGTGCGGGCACGTGCCGCGTGCTGGGCGACCTCGAGCTGGCGGCGTGTCAGCTGCGCGAGACCGGGATCCGGCGTCGCGTTGAACCCCAGATGCGCGAGCCGGACCGAGACATGGTTCGCGAGCGTCGTCAGGTCGCGGCGCGTGCTCGGCGGCAACGGCTTGAACGTGCTCGCACCGGATCGATCCGAGCAAGTGACCGGGCGCCAGGATCGGCAGCACGAAGCGACCGCGATCAGGGCGACCTCCGATCTGCTCCTCGCCGACCGGGGCGTGATGGGCACGCAGCTCGCGCAGAAACGGATCATCTAACGCTTCGTCGAGGTAACGGATGCGCTCCTGGTTGGAGCTCTCGGTGTTGTCGACCGACATGCTCGGCCGGCCATCGGGGGCGTGCACGGAGACGATGCAGCACGCGACGCCGAGTTGCTTGGTCAGCTCGCAGACCACGATCCCGACCTCGATGAAGCTGTTCGCCGTGCGCAGGCGGTCGGCCGCCGCACTCGGGTTCATCGCTTCACGCGCCACCACCACTACTCGAGACACGTGGCCGTTCTCGCAGCCGGTGGCAAACTCCGCCAGTACCCGAACGGGTGAGGTGATCAGCGCCGGCGCGCGATCGCGATGTCTCCCTTGTGCGTGACGCCGAGTGGTGCGGAGTCCTGAGGCGGGAGATCCTTCAGCAACACCGCGAGCTCGGTGCGGTTACCGGTATCGAGGGACACGAACACGTCCTTGAGGTGCTTCTTCACCGTGTTCTCCGACATCCCGAGCATCAGGGCGACCTCGGCGTTGGTTCGCCCGAGCGACACCCAGCGCGCGACCTCGCGTTGCCGCGGCGTCAGCTGACGCAACTTGTCCTCGATGTCGGCGGTCGTGGTGCCGAGCTGCGCGAGCCGGACCGACGCGTACGTCGCGAGCGTCTTGAGATCGCGGAGCTGCTCCTCGGTGAGCTGGTCGCGATACCGGATCGAGCCGAGCAGGCCGTTGATCTGGAGTAGTGGCAACAGCAGCGTGTGCTCGTGGCCTTCGGTGCCATCGATCGGCGCGTGGTGCTCGCGCAGCAGCCGCACGGACGGATCCGTGGTCCGGGTCTCCGAGATCCGCGCCAGGCGATCCTCGTCGCTGACGTCGACGAAGTTATCGACGCACACACCGCGCCGGCCATCCGGCGTGTTGAGCGTGACCTCGCACGCCGGGATCTCGAACTGGTTGCGGCTGACCTCGCACACCACCACGCATCTGTGGCCGATGTGCTCGACATGCTCAGCTTTCAACGTCTCGACGTCTATCAACGAGCCATCGAATTCCTCGCCTTGGTCTACGACATCGTGGACGCTCTTCCGCGTGGGCATGCCGATCGCGC
>JACCYD010000914.1 GCA_013696695.1 Deltaproteobacteria bacterium
CGGATCGTCTCGCCGATCCAGGCACCGTAGGAGAACCAGATCTCCCAGTGCTCTTCGGACTTGAGGTCGAGCTCGTCCTTGTCGCCGATCTGCCCGAACAACCACGTATCGAACGTGATCAGCTCGAAGCGCGTGGTCGCCAAGGGCGCCGGTGCAGCGCACCCGCTCGCGCCAGCGTCGATCGATCGTCCGGCCGCCGCCGATGCGCCGCAGCGCGGGATGAACCGCCGCGTCGAGTTCCATGTGCTCGAGGAGAAAGAGCGGCCGCCGCTGCTCGATCGCTTCGTCGCACAGCACTACATCCGCCTCCACACCGTGCCGCTCGGCCAGTGGATGTCGATGGATTTCGCGCGCCTCGCCAAGCTGTGGAACGAGGAGCCGGTCGCCAAGCTGATCGAGGCGATCAAGGAGAGCGGTCCGCGGCTCGGCCCGTCTAACTCGCAGGTCGTGCACCAGGTCGTCGAGGCGATCAGCAAGGCCAAGCAGGATCAACCGATCGCGAAGCAGACCGGCGATCGCGGCCTGTTCGAGGCGATCGCGCAGATCGTCGCGCTCCGCCGCGCCACCGCGCCGGTCGCGATCGACATCCTCGAGCGCGTCGTGATGCCCGCGCTGCACGTCGGCATGCCCGAGAAGTTCCCGCCGCTCGATGACGACGACCTCGGCAACCTCCGCAAGGGGATCGAGATGTTCGCGTTCTTCGTCGAGGTCATCCCGCACCAGTTCCAGGCGGACGACGAAGGCTTCCTCGGCACCATCCCGCACGAGCAGCTCACCACGCCGTACGCCGATCGCAACGTGCTGGAGATCGGCAAGGGCGACTGGGTGGTCGTCAACCCCGAGCACTTCCTCCCGATGCTCGGCCCGTTCGAGCCGCAAGCGCTGCTCGACAAGTACGACGAGTTCGTCAAGTACGTCGGCACGATCCCCGATGCGCCGCGCCGCCGCGATGACGGGCGCATGCTCGCCGAGACGGCGATCCGCGCGCTCGCCGATCTCAAGCAGTGCGTCGCGGTCGCCGCGCAGAACCAGGATGCGCTGCTGTTCCGGCTGCTGCCGCCGCCCGGCTAGTTTCGCTCAAAGCGACGTGTCAGCTGCACGCAACGGCAATGACACCACGAAACGCGCGCCGCCGGTCGGCGCCCGATCGGGAGCGATGCGCAGCTCTCCGCCGTGCTCGATGGCGATCTTGCGCGCGATCGCGAGGCCGAGGCCGGTGCCGGTCTGCTTCGTCGTCACGTAGGGCTCGAAGATCTTCTCGCGCTTCGATTCCTCGACGCCCTTGCCCTGATCGTCGACGGTGATCGACACCGACTCGCCGCCGGGATCCTCGGCCCACCCGATCACGACGTTGCCCGCGGTGCCCGCCTCTTGCCCGGCGTGGATGCCGTTCTCGACCAGGTTCGCGAGCACGCGCTTGAGCAGCAGCTTGTCGGCGCGCACGGTGACGGGCTTCGCGGGTGGCTTGAGCTGGAGGTGCGCGGCCATCATCGGATCGAGCTTGAGGTCCTCGATCAGGCCATCGAGCGCGAGCGGCGCGGCCTCGACCTTCGGCAACGCGCCGAGCGTGCGGAACGTGTCGACCAGCCGCCGGAGCGCCGCGATCTCTTCCTCGACGATCTCACCGGTCGCGGCGAGCTGCTTTTCGAACCGCGCATCGCCACCCTTGTACGAGGCCACGCATTGCTGCACGGCGAGCTGGATCGGCGTCAGCGGATTCTTGATCTCGTGCGCGAGCTTGCGCGCGACGTCCTGCCAGACGCCCATGCGCTGCAGGTACTCGACCTGCGAACGAGTCTCCGCGAGATCGTCGAGCATGGTGTCGAACGCGCCGCCGAGCTCGGCCAGCTCGTCGCGACCGCGCAGCTCGACGCGTGCGTCGTGATGACCTTCGGAGACCCGGCGCGCCGTCTTCACGAGCGCGTCGATGCGGTTGGTGATGCGTGTCGAGTACCACAGGCCGATCGCGCCGGCGGCGAGCGTGAAGAACGCCATCAGCACGAGGAACGCCTTGGTGTAGCCACCGGGCAGATCCGATTCGTTGATCGACATGATCATCCTCGTCGAGTCGATCGCGCGCTTGATCTGCTCGAGGTCGTCGTTGACGGTGGCCGAGACCTGGAAGGTCAGCCGGAGCATCGCGCCGCCTTCACCGAACGGCTCCTCGACGACCTTCTCGCGCCATTGTGGTCCGGCTAGCGGACGCCTGGCCTCGGCGAGCTCGGTGCCGTCGGGACGCAGGATCGCGAGGCCCACCAGGCCGCTCTGTTGCGGCTCGCCGATCACGCGCTGCAGCTCGCCGCTGACGTCGATGTTGAACGCATCGACCGCGGCAACGCCGGCGCGCGACGGATCGAGCGCCGTCATGTCGGGGCGTCTCGCGAGGCGCGCTGCGACCTCACCGTGCAGACGCTTCGTGGTGTCGATCATCTGATGGTACGTGCGCATCGATTTTTCGAGCACGCTGATGCGCGACATCTGCGCTTCGACCGAGGCCAGGTTTGTGGCGACCTTGCCGATATCGCCGATGAAGTACGCGGCGACGCCGAGCGGCACCGTGACGATCACGACCAGCAACAAGATGAACCGAAGGCGGAGTGAGAACCGAAATCGCATCAGGGGTTTGGCCTAGGCCGGAAGAACGGCTGCGATTGCATGCGCAGCACTCGATCTGCCTCCGGGATCTTGGGGTTGACGAACACCGAGACGAACGAGCCGAAGAACGCACCGCCGCGATCGAGACCGCCGCCGGTGCCTTGCGACAGCCAGCGCCGGACCTCGGCGAGCGTGTCCTTCGACACCGGGTTGAGCTCGACCTGCATCGCGAGCAAGAAGATCTGATCGTGGGGCAGGGCCGACAGCTGTGCGACCGGTACGTCATCGATCGCGGTCAGTCGCTTGAGCGCATCGGCCTTGCGCTTCTCCTTGCTCTTCCGGCCGTCGAGGTTGAGATAAAAGATCTCGTCCCATGGCTCGTACGACACCTGTCGTTGCACGAGGTGGAACGCCACCGGCGTCGTCGAGCCCTGCGGGTAGATCCAGATCCGGATGATCACCGTCGATGCCGGGCCGTCGTCGAGCGCGTCGTAGGCCGCGGTGTCGAACAGCTTGGTGAGTGGCGCGCTCGACATCGTGAGGATATCGCCACGCTCCACGAACCGCATCTTCTGCAGCTCGGGCTTCTCGTCGTCTGCGTGTGCGATCGCGCCGATCAACAACCCGGCGAGCAACGCTATGACGAACAGGATCCTGGTCACCGCACGCGCCCCAGGGCGTTGGCGAGGGTGAGCTCGAAGATGCCGATGTCGGTGTCGATGCGGATGCCGGCGTCGGCATAGACGTCGATCGGCAGCGCGTCGCGGATCGAGCCATCGCGCGCGCGCAGATCCGCGGTCT
>JACCYD010000920.1 GCA_013696695.1 Deltaproteobacteria bacterium
GTCGTGGAGCGGCTGCCGGGGATCGACGTGCGCACCGAGATCCACGCCTACGGCGGTGGCGCTTACGCCGTCGACGGCGCGCGCTTGCTCTACACCGACGCCAAAGATCAGCGGCTGTATGTCATCCAGGGTGACGCACCGGCACGCGTGGTCACGCCTCCCGGCAAGGCGTGGCACGCCGGCTGCGTCATCGACGACCGGCTCGATCGCGCGTTCTGCGTGCGCGAGGACGCCACTGCCACCGGCCTTCCCGTCGATTCGATCGTCTCCGTCGATCTGCGCGGTGAGACCCGACCGGTTCCGATCGTCACCGGCAACGACTTCTACGCGCAACTTCGAATCTCGCCCGATGGCCGCACGCTGTCGTGGCTGTCGTGGGCGCTGCCGAACATGCCGTGGATCGGCACCGATCTGTGGGTCGCGGAGATCGCCGACGATGGCGTGGTCGGCGCTGCAACGCAGGTCGCCGGCGGGCCCAGCGAGTCGATCAACCAACCCGAGTGGTCCGCCGACGGCGACCTCTACTTCGTCTCGGACCGCACCGGCTACTGGAACCTCTATCGTCGACACGCGGGCGCGATCGAAGCGATGTGGCCGCTCGAAGCGGAGCTCGGGCAAGCCGCGTGGACGCTCGATGATCGCGGCTTCGGCTTCGCGTCTGCGACCGAGATCGTCGCGGCGATCACCGTCCGCGGTCAGACCGAGCTGCGCGTGTTCGACATCGGCACCCGCAAGGCGAGGCCGCTGGCTCCGGGCTACACCGTCGCGCAGTCGGTTCGCGCGGGGAACGGTCACGCGCTCGCGATCGTCGCTTCACCGAGCGAGCCCCTCACGCTCGTCGACATCGACGTCGCCCGCGGCACCACGCAGGTACTCGCGCGCGCCACCGACGCGAAACTCGACGCGGGCTTGATCCCGCGGTCCGAGCAGATCACGTAT
Organism: Deltaproteobacteria bacterium; assembly: GCA_013696695.1. GTDB lineage: Bacteria > Myxococcota_A > Polyangia > Haliangiales > Haliangiaceae > JABFXX01. Next base: position 940 of record JACCYD010000920.1, read on the forward strand.
CCGACGGCTGCCGGCGATGGCTATGCCGTGTTCTACCCGCCGGCGAGCTCCACCGTGCGCGTCGCCACCGGCGAGCGACCGCCGCTGATCGTCCACGTCCACGGCGGGCCAACCGGTCAAGCCTGGCATCGGCTCGATCCCGAGGTCGTGTTCTTCACGAGTCGCGGCTTCGCGGTGGTCAAGGTCGACCACGGCGGGTCCACCGGTTATGGACGCCGGTATCGCGAGCGTTTGAACGGCCAGTGGGGCGTGGTCGATGTCGACGACAGCATCGCGGCCGCGAAGGCGCTCGTCGCGCGCGGGCTCGTCGATGCGAAGCGAATCGTCATCCGCGGCGGCAGTGCCGGCGGATTCACGACACTCTCCGCCCTCGCCTTCCGCACGTTCTTCCGTGCCGGTGCCTCGTATTACGGGATCTCGGATCTCGCGCGGCTCCAGATCGAGGGCGCCGAGAGCGACAAGTTCGAATCGCAGTACATGCGCCACCTGATCGGCCCGTATCCCGATCGCAAAGATCTCTACGTCGCGCGATCGCCGCTGTTCGCCGCGGCGAAGATCACCGCGCCCGTGATCTTCTTCCAGGGCGCCGACGATCCGGTCGTCCTGCCGAACCAGTCGCAGCTGATGCACGAGGCCGTCAAGGCCAACAAGCTGCCGACGGCGTTCCTCGAATTCGAAGGCGAGAAGCACGGCTTCCGCAGGGCGACCAGCAAGGCGCGCGCCCTCGAGGCCGAGCTGTACTTCTATCAGCGCGTCCTCGGCATCCCGACCACCGGCGCACCGCCGATCGTGATCGACAACCTTCCGTAGCTCAGCCATCGAAGCGGAACGCGCGCAGCTCGTCGAAGCGACTCGCTGCCAGCGCCGCCGGCGGCAGCGCGAACGTGATCCACGAGGCGTCGCCCCAGTTGATCCCCTCGTCGATCGTGTAGTTCGTGTAGTCGCTGTCGACGCGCAAGATCCCGGTGTAGCCGGGCGGCGGACTCTCGCTGTTGGCGCCGGCGATCGACACCGGTAGCAGTGCGTGCGCGGGCTCGGGCTGCTTGAACGGCTCGACCGCCGCTTCGTAGCGATACCAATCGTCGCCACGCAGATCGAGGTCATTGGCGCCGGGCAGGACGCGCCCCAACGCGAACGCGAGTACGAAACCGGGCAGCTTCTCGGGGACCGGAGGAAAGGGTGTCGGCACCAGCTCGGCATCCACGGCGTAGAGGCACGCGCTCGCCTGATACCAGTGGTGCCCGATCTCGCCGAGCGTGGTCTGCTGATCTGCGAACAGCCAGAGGTGGCCGACCCGCGGCAACACGTCCTGGAACGGCGCGAGCTCGGCGCAATCGAGCTGCGCGACGAACGGCAGCGCGAGCGCGAGGTGTGTGCCCGCGTCGATCACGACGCCTTCTGCGATCGCCGGCGCGATCTCGCTGCGGGCCCAGTCCGGCCACGCTGCCGTCTCCGCGTGCGTCCACCGCTGGCGCGGCCACGGCGTGCCGCGAGGTAGATCCGGCGCGCCGCCGATCCGCGACTGGCCGAGCGCGAGCACATCGCTGCGCGTCGCGGTGATCCACACCTCGGAGCGCGTCTTCGCGATCACGTCCTCGACGAGCGCACCGAACCCGGCGGCTTCGAGGCCGGCACGCAGCTCGGCGTCAGTGACCACGAGAATCCCGGTGTATCGATCGCCGCATGCCTACCC
>JACCYD010000935.1 GCA_013696695.1 Deltaproteobacteria bacterium
GGACGGCGCCGTCGACTTCGCGCAGCCCGCGAAGCTGGTCGCGGCCAGGATCCGCGGCGTCGATCCGTGGCCCGGCGCGCAGGCGCTGCTGCGCGGTCAGATCGTGAAGCTGTTCCGCGCGCGCCCCGATCCCGCACCCGAAGCACCCCTTCACGCAGCGAGTGGCGTGCCGGTGATCGGCACCGTGCTCGCGATCGACGGGCAGGGCATGCACGTGATGTGTGACGATGGCGCGATCACGATCCGCGACATCCAGGCGCCCGGCCGCAAGCGGCTCGCCGCGCAACAGTTCGCGGCGGGGCGCGGCGTCGCCGTCGGCGACGTGCTCGCGAAGCCGGAGCTCGAGTCGAAATGAGTCTATCTACAACGACCGATCGCCCGGCGAGCGGACCCGCCAATACCGCGCGCGAGGTCGCGCGTCGCGTGCTCGATCGCGTCGACAAGGGCGGGGCGTGGGCGACGCTCGCGCTCGATGCCGAGCTCGAACGCTCGGGGCTTCCCGAGCGCGATCGACGTCTCGCGTCCGAGCTGGTCTATGGCGTGCTCCGCCATCGCACGCGGATCGATCGCGCGCTGTCGGCGCACGCCGATCTCAAGAAGTCTCCGCCCAAGATCCGCACCACGCTTCGCGTCGCCGTGTATCAGCTGCTGTTCCTCGATCGCGTGCCCGCGTACGCTGCCGTCGACGATGCGGTCGAAGCCGCGCGCGCCATCGGTGACAAGCTCGCCGGATTCACGAACGCGGTGCTGCGCAAGCTCACCCGACAGAACGAGCCGCCGTTCCCGGCGCTCGCCGCGGATGCCTCGCTCGACGCGCAGCTCGCTCGAATCGAGCAAGAGCACTCGATGCCGCGGTGGATCCTCGACGAGCTCACCGCCGCGGTGCGCGGGGTCACCGACGAGCAGGGCCTGGCCACGCCCGCCGCGCGCGCCGCCCGCGTCGCCGAGCTGGCGATCGCGTTGAACGAGCAACCGCCACTGATCGCGCGCGTCAACCTCCGCAAGATCACGCGCGACGCGCTCGCCTCCGAGCTCGCCAGCCGCGCGCGCCTGACGTTCGACGACGACGACTCGGAGATGCCGACCACCACCGCATCGTCGACGAGCGACCTCGGTTCCGGGCCGCCGCTGACCGCCGGATTATCGATGCGCGACGTCGATTCCCCGTCCGCCTCGTCGTCGTCGAACGAGGTCGATTCGACGTTGGCCCTGACCGCGGACTCGTTGCCGCCGGCAGTCGTACCGGCGGCGGAACCCAGCTCGGTGCCACCCGGATCATCCGGCAGGACGTCGCGCGGCGTCACGGCGACCCCACTCGCGATGACTCCGTCGGCGCTGCGGCTCGATGGCATCGGCGATCCCTCGCGCGATCCGGCGTTCGCTGCTGGTCGCTGGACGGTGCAAGACGCCGGCGCGCAGCTGGTCGGCCAGTTTGCCGCGCCACGCGCCGGCACGCTGATCCTCGACGCGTGCGCCGGTGTCGGCGGCAAGTCGACGCACCTCGCCGAGCTCGTCGACGACGCCGCGACGATCCACGCCGCCGATCAATCGGCCACCAAGCTCGGGCTGCTCGCCGAGACCGCGCAGCGCCTCGGCCTGACCTGCATCGACACCTACGCATGCGACCTCACAGATCCCGCGGCCCCGCTCGGGCGTGCCTACGATCTGATCGTGATCGACGCGCCGTGCTCCGGGCTCGGCGTGTTGCGCCGCCATCCCGATGCGAAGTGGCGACTCACTCCCGACACCGTGCCGCGGCTCGCCACGTTGCAGGCGCAGCTCCTCGACGCCGTCGCCGCACGCCTCGCCCCCGGCGGCACGCTGGTCTACGCGGTGTGCACGTTCACGCGCGCCGAAGGCCCGGATCAGATCGCGGCGTTCTGCGCGCGCTCGGGGTTTCGCGTACTCGAGGAGGCGCGGACCTGGCCGCCCGAGGCCGATGCCTTTTATTTCGCGAAGCTCGCGCGTCCATAAACGCGGCTTTCCGTCGACGGATCTCGCGCTACGCTGATCGCATGAGCTCCGACGATGCGCGGATCACCGCGCTCGAGGCCGAGGTCGCACGGCTGACCGCCGACAACGCACGCTTGCGCGCGGCCGCCCGCGATCGAGCGCAACCGAAGACCAGGCTGCTCCGCCGGGGCGTGCCGGCGTGGTTCGTGTGGGCGATCGCGATCGCGTTGCTCGGCGGTGGCTGGCTGATGGCCACCACGCTCCATCTACTCGCGGGCTGAGATCAACTGGCGAACGCGGCCTCGCCGCGCTTGCGCATCTCGTTGATCGTCGCGTTCCAGTCCTTGGTGCCGAACACGCCCGAGCCCGACACGATCACGTTCGCGCCGGCCTTGCAGACCTCGGCGATGTTCTCGAGCTTGACGCCGCCATCGACCTCGATGTCGACGTCGAGCCCACGGTCGACGATCATCTTGCGCAGCCGGCGGATCTTTTCGAGCGACGACGGAATGAACGACTGCCCGCCGAAGCCCGGGTTGACGCTCATCACCAGCACCTGCGCGATATCGCCGAGCACGAACTCGATCGCCTCGGGTGGCGTGCCCGGGTTGAGCACGACGAACGGCTTCTTGCCGAGCTGCTTGATCTGCGTGAGCGTGCGATGCAGGTGGGGGCACGCCTCGACGTGGACGCCGATCAGATCCGCGCCGGCCTTCGCGTACGCGGGCACCCAGTACTCGGCATCCTCGATCATCAGGTGAACGTCGAGCGGCAGGTTGGTCGCGCGCTTGACCGCCTCGACGACGATCGGCCCGATCGTCATGTTCGGGACGAAGTGGCCGTCCATGACATCGACGTGGACGTAGTCCGCGGCGGAGATCGCCTTGATGTCCTCCGCCAATCGGCCGAAGTCGGCAGACAGGATCGACGGCGAGATGCGGATCGGGCGCGGCGGCCGGGAGATCATGTGCCGACGCTATCACCGAGCGCGGCTAGTAGCCGCCGAACAAGTCCGTCAACCGCACGTCGAGCGCCGTCGCCACCTTGAACAAGCTCGACACCGACGCCGACGATTCCGCGCGCTCGATCTGCGAGAGCAGCGACACCGAGAGATTGGTGCGCCGCGCCATCTGCTTGAGCGTCAAGCCGCGCGCCTTGCGGAGATCGCGAATCTGCCGGCCGATCGCGGCGTGCAGCTCGTCCTCGCGGCGAAGCACGAGGCCCTTCTTCTTCGCGATGCGCGCGATCACCTCGCGGAACTCCGCAGCCTCGAACGGCTTGTTGATGTACGCGGAGACGTCGAGCTGGATCGACGCCGACGCGGTTTCGAGCGTCGGGTAGCCGGTCAGGATGATCACGGCGATGTCGTCATCGACGGAGCGGATCTGCGCGAGCAGATCGATACCCGAGATCTTGGGCATCATCAGATCGAGGATGACCAGGTGGAACACCTCGTCGCGGATGCGCTCGACCACGAGGGTGGGGTCCGCCAGCGTGGTGACCTCGAAGCCCTCCGCGAGCATGAAATCTTGCAAGTACTCGCGAATGTCCTGCTCGTCGTCGACGACGAGCACGGATAACTTCGAAGCAGTTCTGAGCGCGGCGCCGCCAACCACAGCTCGACCATACCCCGAAACGCCCGACGGAGACCCCGAGAGGTCTCCGTCGTGGTCGGGGCGACAGGATTTGAACCTGCGACTCCTTGGTCCCGAACCAAGTGCGCTACCAGGCTGCGCTACGCCCCGAGAGAATCAGCTAGCTACCGTGCCAAGCGTCGGTTGTCAACGCCGCTTGAACACGGGCAGCGCGATGTGAACGCCAACCTCGCCAAACATCCCGAGGTCCTGGACGGTTCCGAGCCGCGCGAACGGCGTGATCCCGATAAACGTCCAGACCCCGATCGAGCCGCCGAGCCGCGGATGCGAGAAGTCCGAGAGCTCGACGATCGGTCCCGCCGACAGTCCGGCCATGCGTCCCACCACGCGGGTCCCGACCATGGCATCGAGCCAGATCCGGCCGCCACCGCGGACGGTCCAGCGACTGGCACCCAGGCTCCCGCCGATCGCGGCGACCGCCGCTTGTTCGCGGATCCGGATCACCGCCGCATCGGCGCCGATCGTCGAGTCCCACTCGGTGTCGACATGACTCGCCGCCGCCGACGGGCCGAGCCAGAGGTAGAGCCCGTCGAGGTCCCAGCTCGGGGGAAATCCGCTGGGTCCGACACGGGGGATCGTCTTTCTGGGGGGAACATCAGGAACTGTCGTGGTCGGGTCCGCTTTTGACCGACCGGTCAGAACCAGCAAGGCCGTGATCACCGTCAGTTTTTTGAGATGAGCCTGGCGACACCACCTGTGGAGACACAAACCCAGGTGAAGATGTCTTGGCGCAACACTCCGAGCGGCCATCCGGGTAGAATCAGTCACTAAACGGGCTGGGGGCTCGGTGGGCTCGTAGTTTGCTTGTTTCGGGTCTCCGGCTTCGTAACTCAATTCGTAGTCCTCGACGATCCCCGACATGTTCCCCGAGAACTTGGCCATCCAGCACATGCCACCCGGCGTCGAGCGACCGATCTCGATGCTACCACCCGGTCTGGAAGCGGACTACGGGGTGGTCCGGACGCTGCCGATGTTCGAGGGCGTCGGCGACGCCGATCTGATCGCCGCGATCGAGCAGAACGGAATCGGGGTCCGCCGCATCGAGCGCGACATGTTCGTCCTCGATCCGATCGGGCTCGCGAACGGCCAGGCCGCGCCGGTCGTTCACGTCGCCGCGGGGCAGGTCGCCGCCGCGGTGTTCATGGAGCACGAGCTCACCGAGCGCCGCAACTGGCAGATCGCCCACGAGAACGCCTCGAGGGAAGAGCGCGAGGCCGAGTCGCTGATCAAGCCGCCGCCCCTCGCGCGCGTCGCGCTCAAGAACGTCGCGCTGTTCATGGATGGCGATCTGTTCAACTCGAGCGCGCTGTCGGCGGCGCGTGGCCAACCGATCGCGTTCTACACGACCGCGCCATCGATCCTGGTCTCGATCGATCAGCGCTGGATCGCCGAGCTCGCGGTGCGCCATCCGGTGTTCGAGCAACGGCTCCGGCGCGCGCTGTCGATCTCGCGGGAGCGGCTCGCGTGGGTGTCGGGCGTCAAGCAGGAGCTGCTCGACTTCTTCGTCCGCCAGGGCATCTCGGTGAGTGGCGAGATGGTGCGCGTCCGTCAGCTCGGCCTCTGCATCGATTGCAAGCTGTGTGAAGAAGCCTGCGAGGAGCGCTATGGCGCGAAGCGGCTGACGCTCGGTGGCTACCAGCTCGGCATGCTGGACTTCATCTACACCTGCCGCACCTGTACCGATCAGCGGTGCATCGATCCGTGCGCGTACGATTCGATCAAGTTCGACACCGAGCGCATGGAGGTCGTGATCAACGAGGCCACCTGCACCGGCTGCACCGCGTGCGCGCAGAGCTGCCCGTACGGTGCGATCGACATGGTCGAGATCGAGCCCGAGGCCCCGACTTACAAGAAGCACTTCAAGGCGCGGCTCGACAAACGCGATGCGCTCAAGTTCGGCTCCGGCACGCCGCGCGTCGCCCGCGCCCGCCGGATCGCCAACAAGTGCGATCACTGCATCGCGTACGGCGATCAGGCCTGCGTGTCTGCCTGCCCGACGGGCTCGCTGATCGAGATCAACGCGTACGACCTGTTCCGCGAGCGCTCGCCGAAGATGGCGCAGCTCGCGCGCACCGGCTTCGACGCGGATCTGACGAAGAAAGATCGCAAGGAAGTGCTCCCGGTGATGCCGTTCACCGAGGGCCTCGCGGTGCGCTCCGGTGGCATCGCGAAGATGAAGCGCGGCCGCTACGCCCCGCTACTGATGTGGATCGTCGGCATCTTCGCGTTCGTCGTCGCGCTCGGCGAGATCCTGCTTCGCACCTACGCGAAGGACATGAGCTATCTCTACACCCAGCTCAGCGAGACCGTCGACGAGAACACCGGGCTCGGCAAGTACGTCGGCCTCGCCGAGGACGCGATCCTGCAGGACGTCAAGTTCACGCCCGGCGATCAGCTGAGCACGTGGACCGGTGCGATCGGCACCGGCCTGATGATCATCGCGGCGATCTATCCGGTGTTCCGCCGCATCAAGATGTTCCGCTGGCTGGCGTCGAACACGATGTGGTTCGACTTCCATATCATGGCCGGTGTCGTCGGGCCGATGTTCGTCGGGCTCCACTGCGCGCTGCGCCTCGACTCGTGGGTCAGCGCGGCGTTCTGGTCGATGGTGATCACCGTGGTCTCCGGCTTCCTCGGCCGCTACCTCTATACGCAGGTGCCCGAGCTGTCGAGCGGCGTCGAGCTCGAGGAGCTCGATCACGAGCGCGCGTTCCAGAAGGCGCGCCCGATCTTGACGGTGCCGATGGCGGAGATCGATCGCGAGCTCGCCGAGCAGCGCGCCAAGGCGCACCGCGTGGCGATGTCGCCCTCGATCCTCCGCGCGCTGTGGTGGCTGTTGTTCCAGGACATCGGCCGCATCCCCCGCACGTGGGCGCGCCGCGGCCGGCTCGGCCAGCTCGGCGTGGATCGCCACACCCGAAAAGACCTGGCGCGCCGCGCAGCGCGTATGATCGTGATCGCGCGCCGGCAGGTGGTGGCGCCGAAGGCTCAGCTGCTGCTGCACTCGTGGAAGAAGGTCCACGTGCCATTCACCATTATCCTCACCGGCTTCGCGACCGCTCACATCTTCCTCAGTTGGTCCCGTGCGCTCTGGTAAGCGTCTTCCACTCCTTCTCCTGTTCGCGCTGACGCTGTTCGGCTCGCGCGCGCATGCTGACGACTTCTTCACGACGTCGCCCGGCAAGCTCGCGTCGAGCCACGCCGCGC
>JACCYD010000973.1 GCA_013696695.1 Deltaproteobacteria bacterium
CGTGCTCTACGCCGATCTCGAGGTGAAGCGCATGCTCGCGGTGAAGGCCTACGACAAGTGGAAAGAGTCGCTCGGCCACAGCCACGCCTACTGGGGCACGGCCGCCGGGTATCAGATGTCGCACATCTTCTTCGAGCTCTGGGAGAGCACCGTCAAGGCGCCGTATCCGAGCAAGATGGCGCCCGCGGCGCGCGACCAGTACGTGATCGAGGTCCACGACCGGATGCGGCCGCACCTCAAGAAGGCACTCGATGGTCACCGGATGAACATCGAGCTCGCGAAGGCCTATGGCGTCGAGACCACGTGGAGCAAGGGCAGTGCGGTTCGCGCGGCGCAGATGTTCGAGCTGCTCCAGAAGGACAGCGCCGGCAGTTACGTGAAGCCCGGCTCGTAACGGTCCCCCGAGCGTCGCACTCATCAGCTACTGTCGATCCATGAGGTCGACGCGGTGGTGGAAGCTGGTGCTCGCGATCTGCGCGATCACCGCGTGCGGCGATGATGGCCCCTCGGGCAGCTGCGAGGACGGCGAGATGCGCGCCTGCTACTCCGGGCCGCCGGGCACCGAGGGCGTCGGCACCTGCGCTACCGGCATCGAGATCTGCGTCGATGGCCAGTTCCCCGGCATCTGCGTCGGCGATGTCACGCCGTTCATCGAGCATTGCGATGGCGCCGACGAAGACTGCAGCGGGGTGGTCGACGATGTCGAGGGCACCGGCAACCCGTGCACGAACGCCGACGATTGCAGCGGCACCACCACGTGTGTCGGTGCCGCGATCCGCTGCGTCGCCCCCGATCGCAACGCATGCGATGTCTGCGGCGGCGTCGCGGTGGCAGATCTCGGCGGCGCGTGCGCGGTCGAGAACTGCAGCGGCGAGCTGGTCTGCAATCTCGCCGGCGATCTGATCATCACCGAGGTGATGCCGAGCCCGTCGGGTGATCAGACGAACAAGGAGTGGTTCGAGGTCGAGGTCAGGACCGCCGTCGATCTCAACCAGCTCGAGCTCGATCGCGCAGGTGATACCCGCGGCGCCGACGTGCTGTCCTCGGTCGAGTGCCTGCGCGTCGCGCCGGGCGATCGCCTGGTGTTCGCACGCAGCGCGGTGGCGGCCGACAACGGGAACCTTCCGGCTGTTACCGGGACGTTCTCGTTCACGATCGTGGCGGGCAGTGTCGCGTCACCCGGAGATGTCCTCCTCCGTGCCGGCGGTGTGGTCGTCGATGCGATGTCGTGGACGTCGACCGCGACCTCGAAGGCGCTGCAGCTCGATCTCGGTACGATCGATCACCTCGCGAACGATTCCGAGACCAACCTGTGCAACGCGGTCGCGGTCTACGATGGCCCCGATCTCGGCACCCCAGGCGCGGCGAACGCAGTGTGTCCGCCGCTGGTCGGCGAGTGCCTCGGCGCGGACGGGTTCCGGCGCGCGATCGATCCACCCGCCGTCGGCGAGCTCGTGATCACCGAGGTGATGATGAGCCCGTCGGGCGACGACAACCTGCAGGAGTGGTTCGAGGCCGAGGCCAAGGGCGACTTCGATCTCAACCAGCTCGAGCTCGATCGCGTCGGTGATAGCAGCGCAGCCAACATAATCACGTCGACCACGTGTCTTCGCGTGGTGTCAGGAGCGCGGGTGCTGTTCGCGAAGAGCGCCGACGCGCAGCTCAACGGCGGCCTCGCCACGGTCGACGGCTTGTTCACGTTCGCATTAGTCGCGGGATCGGTGGCAACGCCGGCGGACGTACGGATCGCCGTCGCCGGCACCACGATCGATGCGATCACGTGGACGTCCTCGAGCACCGCGATCACGCTGCAGCTCGATCCCGACTCGACGACCGCCGTCGATAACAACGACGAGACCAACTTCTGCGATGCGGTCGCCACCTATGGTCCCAACCCCGATCTCGGCACGCCCCGCCTCGCCAACGCGCAGTGCCCACCGCGCGCCGGCGAGTGCATCGACACCATCACGGGCCTCGTCCGCGACGTCATCCCGCCCACCAGCACGCTCGTGATCACTGAATTCCTCGCGAACCCGGCGCCGCCGCTCACCGTCGATGGCACCGACGACACCGACAAGGAGTGGTTCGAG
>JACCYD010001030.1 GCA_013696695.1 Deltaproteobacteria bacterium
GTTGTGCGACGGCGCGCCACGCGGTGACGCCGTGGCCGCGCTCGCCATGCTCGGCACGGTCGATGGCGACAGCGACCTCGCGAAGCAGTGGCGCGACACCCAGCGCGCGAGCGAGCAGACGTACGACGGCGTCGCGCGCCATCGCGCGGTCACTCGCGAGGAGCGCAGGGCCGCGACCAAGTATCTGTTCAAGTTGATCTGGAAGCCGGAGCAGGACGGCTTCCTCACGTACTACCTGTTTCGCCCGGTCGCGTATCCGATCACGCGGTTCTTCCTGCCGACGGCGGTGTCGCCCAACGGCATCACCGCGATCGTCGCGCTCCTCGCGCTCGGCGGTTGCGTGATCGTCGCAGGTGCGAGCTACGAGGCTGCGCTGATCGGATCGATCATGCAGCACCTCGCCGGGTATTTCGACTGCACCGACGGCGAGATCGCCCGGCTGCGCCACGAGGGCAGCAAGCTCGGCATGTGGTTCGACACGCTCACCGACGAGGCCACCACCGTCGCGTACATGGCGTGCATCGGCATCCACAACTACCACCGCTACCCCGAGTACCAGAGTTACATCACGATCGGCATCGTGCTCGGCGTGCTCGGCTCGCTGCTCGGCCTCTACGTCATCTACTACTACCTGATCAAGGTCGCGCGCAGCGGCAACAGTCAGGACTACCCGGTGAGCGGCGGCGAGACGAAGCAGAAGTTCGCGCAGCTCCTGCACCGCGACTTCATCGGCCTCGTCACCATGTTCCTCGCGATCTTCAACGTCACCGAGATCGCGTTCATCGGCATGGCGCTCGGCGGCGTGGTCTCGGGCCTCACGTTGCTGCCCGAGCACCTGAAGCTCCGGCGCGACCTCGCGTCCGGCAAGGTCGTCCCGAGACCGGCGTGATCAGTCCCGCGCCTTGATGCTCGATAGCTGCTTGAGGCGATGGGCCGCCGCGGTCATGTCCTCGGGCGCCATGCCGCCGAGCAGGTCGAGCCGCGCGCGCTGCTCTGTGCCGGTCGCGACGTCGCGCGCGCTGACATGCAGGATGCCCGACGCGTCGAGCCGAAACTCGACCTCGATCTGGGTCTCGCCGCGAGCCCGGCGCGGTAGGTTCACCAGCGAGAGCTCGCCGATCAGGATGTTGTTCTCGATCCGGCGCGATTCGCCCTGGCAGATCACGATCCGCACGCTGTCCTGGCCGTCGCGCGAGGTCGCGAAGAGCTTGCGGACTGACGCCGGGAGTTGGGAGTTCCGGCGGATCAGCTCCTCGCAGAACCCGGCGACGGTGCCGATGCCGAGGCTTCGAGGCGTGACGTCGACGACCGCCGGGGTCACGCGTCCGGGCTCCATGCGGCCGATGCTCTCGGTGGCCGCGCGCGCAACCGGCATCGGCGCGACCGGCATCTGAGCGAGCGGCATCTGAGCGAGCGGCATCCGAGCGAGCGGCGGCTCCCAGTCGAGCTCCGACACTGTGCGCTTGGTCGGCGCCGGCATCACGAGATCGATCTCCATGCTCTGCGAGGGCTCCGCGCGAGTCGGCTCGTCGAGCGCATCTTCGAACAGGATCCGTTGCGAGCCCGAGGCATCGACATCGAGCGTCTGCGGTGGATCCCAGTCGAGCTCGAGCGCGGCGGCCCGCGGTGCGGGTGCGAGCTGCGGCTCGTCGGGCGCCTCGATCTCGATCTGCGGCGCGGGCTCCGGCGGCTCGACCTCCACAAAGATCGAATCCGACTCCGGCTCGACGTCGATCAGGAGCTCTCCGGAGATCTCGTCGAGATCGTCCTCCATCGGCTCGAGCTCGATGAACGGCATCGACGTCTCGACCGCTGGCGCGGGCTTCTTCGGGACGGGCTTCGGCAGTACCTGCACGCGTGGAGCGACCGCCGGTGTGGGCTTCGGCGGTCCCTGCACGCGTGGCGCTACACCCGACTTCCGCACCGCCGGGGTTGCCGCGGGCACCGCCTTGTCGCCGAACAGATCGCCGAAGAACTCCTTCGCGCGCGCGGCGGCCTTCGCCGGATCGGCGTCCGACGGCCGGCGGCGGCGCGGCTTGTTCGCCTCGGACTCACGCGGCTGACCGGAGAACATGTCGGTGCCGCGCTTCGGGCGCTTGACCTCGCCGATGCGCGATGGCGATAGCTCGGCCTCGACCTCGACCGGCACCCCCGGCGCGAGCGCATCGGACAGATCGTCGACGGGAATCACGACCGAATTCATCGGCCGCTGCGGCGCCCTCGCCAGCATCACCTCGATCGAGGCCGCCTGAAGCGCGGCGCCGGTCGCGATCGCGTCCTCGGGGTTCATGTCCGAGCGCGCCTCCCTGCCGAAGAACTGCGCGACCCGCGTGCGGACGAACGGGATGCGCGTCACGCCGCCGACCAGCACGACGTCGGCGATCCGATCCTGGCCGACGCCGGCGAGGATCATCGCCTCCTTGCACGACGCGAACGTGCGATCGACGAGGTCACCGATCGAGCTGACCAGCTCGTCGCGCGTCAGCTTCGCCTCGAGGTCGATCGGCTTACCGTTCAGGCCGAACGCGACCTCCTCGATCTTGACCATCGCGCGCGATCGCCGCGACAGCTCGATCTTGGTGTGCTCGGCGACGGCGCGCAGCCGCATCATCGCGACCGGGTTCTCCCGCAGATCGATGCGGTGC
>JACCYD010001038.1 GCA_013696695.1 Deltaproteobacteria bacterium
GATCTTTGCCGACGACACGCGAACGCCGCCGTGCAACGTCAGCCAGGACGCGAATTCGAACCGCAGCCGGCCGACGAGAAACAGATCGTGGACGGTCTCGTCGATGCCGACGCCGTCGAAGTCCTCCGCGCGCGGCACGCCGATCCGGAAGGCCGCGCCGAACGCGGGGACGTTCGGGTACTCGGGAATCGGCACCTTGAGCTGGACGCCCACGGTCGGCACGGGCGCGTTGAAACCCGTGATGCTGATCGCGGAGGTGTGGCGATACTCCAGCTGCGCGATGTCGCCGAAACCGACGGCGATGACGCCCGCGGAGGTGAGGATGCCCGGCTGCTGCAGCAGGCTGCCGTCGCCGGAGATCGAGAGCACGTACGGCCCGACGGTGTCCGCCGCCGGCATCGTGTACAGGCGCGAGCTCTGAAACGGGCCGCGAAAGATCCGGCGAAATGGCTGGCCGCGCGTGCGCTTCGCCGGCTTGTCGCCGTCTGGTGACTCGGCATGCTCCGTCGTGCTCGGCGTCGGCTCGTCATCCGCTGCGGCCACGCGCGGCACGACCACGGTCAGCAGCATCGCGACGAAACACCGATTCATGCACTGTCGTTGTGCGATGTGGTCGCGTGATCCGACCAGTGCCAGGCCGTGAGATCCACGTGATCGCCGATCGTTGCCGGTGGCAAACCGCAGTTCGTGCCGGGTTCTGCCGTCGCGTCGCAGAACCGAGTACGGTGTGGCGAATGGCTGACACGGCACGCTCCAGACGCATGCGGGCCCAGCGGCTCGCGTGGGGCGCGCAGTCAGAAGAGGAAGCGCGCGTCTACCGACAGGGCCGACTCGCCATGTTCAGCAAGGCGCTGTTCTGGGCGTTCGTCGCGCTCGTCGTGTTCCTGTTCGCGATGTACACGGCGTATCCGGAGATCAAGCCCGGCAACCAGAACCTCATCTACGGTGTCGCGACGCTCGCCCTCGCCACCCTCGCGGTGCTCTGGCGCGGCCTGCTCGTCCGCGGCATTCGCTCGGAGGAATTCCTCAACGGGATCGATCTCGTGCTCACGATCGGCAGCGGCTGCACGTTCGGCATCGTCGCTCCGCTCGCGTACGAGCTCGAGGCCGCGGCATACACGTGCTTGCTCTACGAATCGTTCGTCGTGTTCACCCGCGCGCTCCTGGTGCCGAGCTCCGTGCGCAGGACCTTCATCGTGTCGTCGCTCGCGTTCGTGCCGATCGTCGCGGGCTCGGTCGTGCTCGCGATCCTCGACTGGAAAGGCATCGCCGATCTCGAGATTCCCGGGCTCGCGTTCGTCGGCGGCAACCTGGTCTACAACGCCGTCGCGATCCTCCTCGCCACCACCGGCACGCGCATCATCTACAACCTGAGCAAGCAGGTCAGCGAGGCCAAGCACCTCGGCCAGTACACGCTCGTCGCGCGGATCGGCGTGGGGGGCATGGGCGCGGTGTACCGGGCCACGCACGCGCTGCTTCGCCGCGACACCGCGATCAAGCTCATCCTTCCCGACAGCATCAGCGACGACACCCTCAATCGCTTCGAGGAGGAGGTCCAGGCGATGAGCCGGCTCACGCATCCGAACTCGGTCGCGGTGTTCGACTACGGGCGCGGTCTCAACGGCGAGCTGTATTACGCGATGGAGCTGCTCGACGGCCTCAACTTGCACCAGCTCGCGAGCGGCAAGCCTCAGGCCGCGAGCCGCGTCGTGAGGATCCTGATCCAGGTGTGCGGTGCGCTGCAGGAAGCGCACGACAAGAAGCTGGTCCATCGCGACATCAAGCCGGCGAACATCATCTTGTGTGAGCGCGGCGGCCTGTTCGACGTCGTGAAGGTGGTCGACTACGGACTGGTCCAGGCGATCAAGGATGCTGCCGTCACGAATCAGAGCCTTGCTGGCACGCCCGGGTATCTGGCGCCCGAGAGCGTCCTGCATGCAAGGTTCGGCTTCGAGGTCGATCTATACGCACTCGGCGCCACCGCCTATTTCCTGCTGACCGGGAAGCCGGCATTCCCGCTGAAGACTGCTTCGAATCTGGTCGAGCGCATCAACGACAAGCCGACGCCGTTCGCGGAGGCAACCACGAACCTCGTACCTCCCGCGCTCGAATCGATCATCCTGAAGTGCCTCGCGAAGGAGCCCACCGATCGCTACGCGTCCGCTGCCGCTCTGGCGGATGCGCTCGACAAGGCCCTCGCCGAGGTCCCCACGCTCGCGGACTGGGATCGCGGACATGCGAAGGCGTGGTGGGAGACGTACTGGAAACAGGTCGCGATGACGCCTCGTACGGACACGCCCACCCTGACCCTGATGCCCAACCTCGACAATCGAAGCCCGGTGCCCCAACCGCCTGGCCCCGGCGACAACCAGCCCGACGACAACTGAGCCTTGCCACCGGTTGCCACGACGACGGCGTCGCGGTCGCGTCCTTCACGTGAGCTCCACGTGAACGGGCGTGGCGATGGCGTGAGCGGACATGACTCCGACTCGGCCGATGCGTATCACTGAGACATGGTCACGCCGATTCGCATCCTCGGATTCGCTCTCGTGGTCGCCGCCGTGATCGCGGTGTGCTTGCTGTGGATGCCCGGTGCGATGGCGATCGGCGGGATCACGCTGATCGCGGTCGGGCTCGACGGCCTGCGTCCCCGCGGCACCCAGCTCGCGCGCATCGATCAGACGTTGAGCGTCGACCTGTCGCGGCGCTGGTGACGAAATGACTATCGCGGCGGCGCGCCGGTGATCGTCACCGAGCACGACATGTAATAGCCGCGCCCCGGCACGACCGCGAGGATGCCGTCGGCACCTGCTTCCGCGAGCGCACCACGCAACCGCCGCACGACCTGGCGAACGTTCTCCTCGTTCGCGTACTTCGATTGCCAAGGCAGATCGCGCGCGAGCTGTTTGGTGGCGACGCAGCCACGCGCAGCGGCCGGCGAATCCGCCTCGGCATGAGCGCGCGCGCAGAGGGTGCGAAGCAGCTGAAACTCGAGCGGCGCGAGCGCGTGCTCTTTCCACGCGGTCGTGCCGGCGGGGCGCGCGAGCAACGCACCACCGGTGGTGGTCTCGCTGCCACCGACCAGGCACAGCTCGCTGGCGCCGGTCGCGGTGATCGCGTAGCGCACGAGCCCGCCGCCCGCGGTCTGCGTCTCCATCGTTGGTGGTGGGGCGGGTTCGTCGACGACGGCGGCGAGGAACCACATCGGCACGTCGCCGATCTTGAGGATCGCGCGTGGCGGCAGCGTCACGCGGCCCTGGCACTTCACGCCATCGACGAACGTGCCGTTGCGGCTCCCGAGGTCGCGCACCACCCAGCCGGACTCGCTCTGCTTGAGCTCGGCGTGCTCGCGCGAGACCGAGGCGGCGAGCACGACGATCTGTCCCTCGTGGTTGCGGCCGATCATCGACTTCGCGGCCAGTGCGTGGGGCGCACCGAAGCCATCGACGAGCCACGCTTCGGCATCGACTGCGGCGACCGTCGATCGCACGTGATCCTGGATCAACCCATCGCACGGCGGGACGTCGCCGGCGCAGCTACGGCACAGCGACCCCACTTCGGAACCCGCACCACAACACAGACAAGCCATATCTCCACGATCGAACCACTAGTGACCGTCGGGCACAAGGGGGCCGTTCGCTACCTTTGGCGGCCGCGTCTTGTATGCTTCGCGCGTGCTCCGCGTTGCGACGATCGTCGACGACACCGAGGCCGAGGGCCCGGGCCGCCGGCTCGCGCTGTGGGTGCAGGGCTGCACGATCCGGTGCCCCGGTTGCTGCAACCCCGAGATGTTCACCAAGGTCGGCGGCACCGAGATGGCGATCGAGGCCGCGCTCGCTCGTGTCGGGTCGGGCGTCGAGGGCGTGTCGATTCTCGGCGGCGAGCCGTTCGAGCAGGCCACCGCCGTGGCCGCGTTCGCCCGCGGCGTCCGCGCGCGTGGACTCTCGGTGATGGTGTACTCGGGCTACACGATGGCGGAGCTGCACGAACGGGCTGCCTCGGATCCCGGCGTCAGCGAGCTGCTCGCGACGATCGATCTGCTGGTCGACGGCCGCTACGATCAGACGCTCCCCGAGCCGCCGCCCCCAGTCGGCCGCCGCTGGCTCGGCTCGACCAACCAGGTGATGCACTACCTGACGCCGGCGTATTCCGCGGACGATCCGCGAATGCATGCCGCCAACACTGTCGAGGTGCACTGGCGCGACGGTAAGCTCGTGGTCAACGGGTGGCCGTCGGGCGCGGCTGCACTCCTCGGGAGGAAACGCTGATGGCGCGCGACGACGATGATGACGAGCTGATCGAGATCGACGACGATCAGATCGAGGAAGTCTCGCCGTTGCCCCAGGTCGCGCAGAGCGAGCACG
>JACCYD010001042.1 GCA_013696695.1 Deltaproteobacteria bacterium
AGGTAGCGTCCGTGATTGCTGGCATACCCAGTTGGATCACGGCAGGTGGGATCTGCTCGATCCCCAAACGCGTCTATCTCCTATGTGATCGAATCGATCGAGCTTTTCGCCGACGCAGTAGTGTTAACACTCGGTCGCGAACCAGCGCGGCACCAGCTCGTCCGCAGGACCGGCGACGCAATCGGTGAACTGATCGTGCGCCTCGTCGAAGATCTCGAGGTTGAGCAGCACGCGGCGCGCGTTGTTGAGCTGCGCCCATCGCACGAAGCTCGACGCCGGCGCGACCGTGTCTGACGTGCCGATCGCGACGAACAGATCGCAATCGCGCAGCGCGTACTTTGCCGTGCGCTCGGCGGCCGTCGGGATCATCTCGCCGAACAGCACCACGCTTGGCCGCATGACCTCGCCGCAGTGATCCGGAGGCGACGGGTCGACATCATTAGATTCCCCCGGCGGGGCCGCCGGCCACGGCGGCTCGAGCTCGACCTGGCAGACCTCACAGCGCCAGCGCGTGAGCGTGCCGTGGTACTCGCACACGTTCACCGAGCCGGCGCGCTGGTGCAGGCCATCGACGTTCTGCGTGATGATCGTCATCGTCGCCGGTGGCTTCAGTGCACGCTCGAATGCCGCGAGCGCGCGATGCGCGACCGTCGGTAGGGCCTTGCCGATCGCCGATCGGAACTTCCAGAACATGCTGCAGACGTCCTCGCGATGGTGCGAGAGCGCCTCGACGTCGTTCATTCGCGCCAGCTTGGGATCGTTCCACAGCCCGTCGGGACCGCGGTACGTCGGCAGCCCCGCGCTATGCGAGAGGCCGGCTCCGGTGAGTAGAACGATGCGCTGGTAACCGGCGAGCATCGCCTTAGTGTAGATGAAACACTAATCGACGCAAGCTGTACTTAGCTCCCCGCAAGTTGGTGATCACCTCCACTTCCACTTGCACCAGTCACTTCCAATTGCACTTGCAGTTAAGACCTGCTCATACACCGTGAGATCACGTCCGCATCATGACGCGAGCGTGGTCGTAGGAGTTGGGACATTCGGCCTGGGAACGTTTACCGACACCCTCGGCGCAGTCGTTCGTGGTCGAGCATTCGGGCGGTCGCCCGCATCAGCGCGAGTTTGCTACGAAGAGCAAGTGCAGGTTTAACCGGCAAGCCGGCAAGTGCAAGTGGAGGTCGCCAGGGCAAGGGCAAGGGCAGGAGCAAAGCCTGGTCACCAACTTCTGGTGGCGTGTACTAAGACATCGGGACGACGAGCTGACCTTGGTCGTAGAAGCCCTGGCCCTCGATCTCCCACAGCCCGTTCGCGAGCCGCGACAGCACCGTCCAGAACGGGCCGAGCAGCTCCATCGCGTTCGGATCGAGCATCTGCACGGCGAGCACGGCTTGCGTGCCCTGCACCCGCTGGATCACCTGCGGCGCGTTGCCGGCCGAACCAGCCGAAACAAAATACTGGAGCTTCGACACGGTGCCGGCGATCTCGTCGTCGAACAGATCGCTGCCTGGCCGGTTGATCTCGATCTCCGCGAGCAGCTGGCCTCCGCGCGACAGCTCGCCGCCGTCGATCTTGAAGCTGGCGTCCTCACCGGAGAGCCCCTTCTTGATCGCGTCGAGCGGCAACGCCGCATCTGCGAAGAACCGCATGGATTGACCCACGTCGGGACGATGCCTCAAGACGGGCGCGATTTCCACAACCTAGCGCCATTCGGAGACGACGCCGCGCAGCTCGCTGAGCCGTGCCCGCGACAGCGTGCCGACGGCCGCGATCGCGAGGTGATTCGGATCGAGCACGTCGCGCGCGACATCGACCATGTCATCGATCGTGACGCGCGACATCGCCTCGAGCCGGGTCGACAGCGTGGGCGGCTCGTAATACAGCGCCGTACCGCCGAACCAGCCCGCCATCGCGGATGCGTCGTCGATCGAGGCCCGCGTCTCGTAGCGATAGCGAACACGCGCCTTCGCGAGCTCGTCGTCGGTGATCGCACCGCGGCGCAGCGTGTCGAGGAGCTGCAACGTCTCGCGGACAAGCGCCGGCACCTTGGCGTTCGCGGTCTGGCCGGCGATCTCGAACAGGGCGGTATCGGCGAGCGGCTCGATCGCGGCGTGGATCGAATACGCGAGCGCCTTCTGATCCGCGATCGTGTAGTGCAGCCGCGTCGACATCCCGTCGTCGAGCACCCGCAGCAACGCGACCAGGGCGACGTAGCGGCGATCGAGCTCGGGGATCGCTCGGAACAGCACGGCGAGCGAGGTCTGCGAGCCGGCGTCGGAGACGTGGCGCAGGCGCGGCCCGTCGGTCGGAATGATCGGCGCGGGCGCATGAACGGCGCGCTCGCCGGCTGGCATTGTTGCGAACGCGCGGGCGGCGCGATCGACGACCTCGGTGTGATCGATCGGACCGGTCACGCACAGATGCGCGTTGGTCGCGCCATAGAACGTCGAGAAGTGGCGGCGCACGTCGTCGGCGGCGAATCGCTCGACGTTGGTGCGCGGGCCGATGATGCGCTGGCCGAGCGGGTGATCGTCGAACGCCAGGCCGCGCGCGATATCGTCGGCGTTGATCTCGACGCCGGCCTCGTCGAAGTCTTCCTTGAGCTCCTCGAGGATCAGCTTGCGTTCGAGCTCGATGTCGGAGAATCGCGGGCGGGCGAGCAACTCGCCGAGCAGATCGATGCCCGCCGCGACGTGAATCGGCTCGAGCCCGAGCTGGAACAGGGTGTAGTCGCGCCCGGTCTCCGCGTGCAGCGTGGAGCCGAGCTGCTCGACGGCGGTGTTGAGCGCGAGCGACGTCGCATAGCGCTCGGTGCCGCGAAACAGCATGTGCTCGACGAAGTGCGAGAGACCGTTGTCTTTCGGACTCTCGAACCGGGATCCGACCTTGATGAACAGCGCGCACACGGCCGTGTGAAGATGCGGGAGCGCGACCGTGGTGACGGCTAGGCCGTTATCCAGGGTGGTGGTCGCGACGTCGGGATCGAGCTGCAACCCTCTCTGCTTACCATGCCTACTCGGCGACGAGCTGCCGGAGCTGCCAGGCCTGCACCTGGAGTTGCCGGCGGGCGGTGCGCACCGACCGCGCGAGTGCGAACGCGATGTACACCGCGGTACAGGTCAGAGCGATGCTGAATGCGCCCGCGTACCACAGCGACAGCTGGTCGAGACCGGGTGCGAAGAACGTGACGCCCTCGGCGGTGACCTTGGCCGTCGCCGGCAGCACTCCGAAATGCTCGGCGATCGCGGGCGCGATCACGGCGAGCGATAGCGCGACCGCCACGCCGATCGCGCTCTTGATCTGGGTCAACCGCGGATCGAGGGCCAGCACCATCCCGAACGCGGCCGCCAGCGCCGGAGCGAGGAACAGCGGCGAGAACGTCCACGCGAAGGCCGCGACGATCGACACCCGCGCGAGCACGACCACCGCTCCGGGCGCTTGATAACCGCGCGCGTGTGTCCAGGCGATCACCAGATTGACGAGCAGCGCCGCGATCAACAGCCCGGCGTTGAGCGTCGGCATCATGCTGATCCACATCGGAATGAACGGCACGTACGCGAGCGCGCTGACGATCGTGATCCGGCCGAACGCGCGGAACTGGTGGTCGTTGTCGATGCGCAGCGCCTCGTCGACGGCGGCCGGGGTGACCTGCGGCGGCTGGATCATCATCTTCGCGATCAGCTCGCCGGCCTCTCGCGACGTCGGGTCGAGGACGAGTGCACGCCCGGCTTCGCGCATCGCGGCGCCGTAGTCCTGTTCGCCGGCGGCGGGCGTGAACGCAGCCCGCGCGCGTGCGAGGTGATCGTTCGCGAGGGCGCGACGCTGCGCGATGTCGCGGTCGCCGTCGAGGAACGCCTGGATCTGGTCGCCAAGTGCACGCGCGCTCGGCCGGCGATCGCGATCGACCGCGGTCGCGGCGAGGCACAGCGCATCGAGCTCCGGCGGGATGTCCCGCTCGGGTGCGCGCGCCGACGCGCGGGCATAGGGCAGCGAGCTCTGATCCTTCGTCTGCTGTAGCGGCGTGCGAGTCAGGATCTCGAACAACACGCATCCGAGCGCGTAGATGTCGGTGCGAAAGTCGAGGTCAGCCGCGCCGACGAGCTGCTCCGGGGACATGTAGCCGCGCGTCCCGATCTGGGTGCCGACGGCGGTCGCGATCGGATCGCCGCTGGACGTGGCATCGACCTCCTCGATGTCGGACTCCGCCCCGACCTTGGCGACGCCCCAGTCGAGCACGTAGACCTCGCCGAAGTCGCCGAGCATGATGTTCGCGGGCTTGATGTCGCGGTGGATCACGCCGCGCGTGTGCGCGAACTCGATCGCGAGGCAGACGTCGACGAATGCTCCGAGCAGCCGCTGCTGGCCGTATTCGGACTCCGGAGCGTCCTCGATGATGCTCTCCAGGGTCGTGCCGGTGAGCTTCTTCATCGCGAAGAATGGCAGCCCCGCCTCGTCGATGCCGATCTCGTGGACCGGGACGATCGCCGGATGTTCGAGGCGGGCCTGGATCTTGGCCTCGCGCAAGAACCGGGCTACCGCGCGCGCGCTCGGCTCGCGCTGCTTCATGCGCTTGATCGCGACCTCGCGGCCGATCTGGTCGTCGCGTGCCACCAGGACCTCGCCCATACC
>JACCYD010001072.1 GCA_013696695.1 Deltaproteobacteria bacterium
CCTACGGCCTGCTCGAGGTGCACGACCACGACCAGGGCGAGGTGCTGTCGGCCGGCGCCAACATCCTTCAGCACCTGGGCGTGGGCGAGGGCGACCGACTCAAGGCCAAGGTCCTCACCAACCAGATCATCCGCGGCGTCGAGGCCTACCAGACGCAGATCATCAACCGGTCGAGCGCCGGCATGATGGTGCTTCCGGGCCAGTCGCTGTTCATCTTCGAGTGCGAGCCCGCCGGATACGCGGTGCTCGCCGCCAACGAGGCCGAGAAGGCCGCGCAGGTCAACCTCGTCAACGTGACGCCGTATGGCGCGTTCGGCCGCCTCTACATGGCGGGTCCCGAAGCAGAGATCGATGCGGCCGCAGCAGCAGCGACGGCGGCACTCGCCAGCGTGACGGGCAAAGAGCCCGAGAAGTTCGTGGATAAGTAGCTAGCTAGTGATGAGGCGCGAGATCTTCGCGCCAGGAGAAAACGATGGCTGACGCTCTCGGAATGATCGAAGTCAAAGGCTTCGTCGGCATGGTTGAAGCCGCCGACGCCATGGTGAAGGCTGCCAAGGTCGAGCTCGTCGGATTCGAGAAGACCGGCGGCGGGTACGTCACCGCTGTCGTCCGCGGCGATGTCGCGGCCGTCAAGGCGGCTACCGAAGCCGGTCAGCGCGCTGCAGAGCGCGTCGGCGAAGTGGTCTCGGTCCACGTGATCCCGCGGCCGCACGCGAACGTCGATGCGGTGTTGCCGCTCGGCCGCGCCGGCACCGGCAACGGCGGCCGGACGGATAAGTAAGCGCCAATGGTGCTCGGACGGGTGATCGGCACGCTGGTGGCGAGCCGGAAAGAACCCACGCTCGATGGGCTGAAGCTGCTCGTCGTTCGTGCGTGCGACGTCGATGGCAAGGCCACGGGCGCCGTCGCGATCGCAGCCGATGCCGTCGGTGCGGGGCTCGGCGAGGTCGTGCTGTACGCAGCCGGCTCGTCAGCTCGGCAGACGCAGGTGACGCAGAACCGACCGGTCGATGCGACGATCATGGCGATCGTCGACGAGATCGCGATCGACGGCGAGCGCCGCTACAACAAGAACAACGATTAGCCAGGCTGGGGGAGCGGCTACGATGATCGACGAGCGCAAGATCGAAGAGATCGTCTCGAAGGTGCTCGAGCGCCTGTCCGGTCAGCGCGGCGTCACGCCGCCGCCAGCCCCGACGCACTCGGCCCCGGCCGCGCCGAAGGCGAACATTCCGCGCGGCACCAACGGCGTCTACGGCGATGCCGATCAGGCGGCGAAGGCAGCGCGCAAGGCGTTCGAGCAGAACGAGAAGACGCCGGTGTCGACCAAGGTGAAGATGGTCGATGCGATGCGGAAGGCGGTGCTCGGAAACCTCGAGAAGCTTTCGCAATACGCGGTCGAAGAGACCGGCCTCGGTCGCTACGAGGACAAGCTGTCGAAGAACCGGCTGGTCGCCGAGAAGACGCCCGGCCCGGAGATCCTGCAGACCGTCGCGTATACCGGCGATCACGGCCTGATGCTCACCGAGCGTGCGCCGTACGGCGTGATCCTCGCGATCACGCCCACCACGAATCCGACCGAGACCATCCTGTGCAACGCGATCGGCATGGTCGCGGCCGGCAACTCGGTCGTGTTCAACGTGCACCCGTCAGCGGCACAGACGTGCAACTGGTGCGTTCATCTCTTGAACGAGGCGATCCAGTCGGTGGGTGGCCCGCGCGATGTCATCGTGTCGGTCGAGCGCCCGACCATCGACTCCGCGAACTTGTTGATGAAGCACCCGCTGGTGCGCTTGATCGTCGTCACCGGTGGTCCGGCCGTCGTCAAGGCCGCGATGAACTCCGGCAAAAAAGCCATCGGCGCGGGCCCCGGTAATCCGCCGGCCGTCGTCGACGAGACCGCGAACCTCGCGAAGGCTGCCGACGCGATCATGCGCGGCGCGACGCTCGACAACAACATCGTCTGCATCGCCGAGAAAGAGATCATCGCGGTCGATTCGATCGCGAATGGGCTGCTCCGCGAGTTCGGCAAGCTGCCGGTGATGATCTGCGATCCGCGTCAGGTCAAGGAGCTCGAGAAGGTCGTGCTCGAAGGCGATCACGTCAACAAGGACTGCATCGGCAAGGATGCCGGCGTGATCGCGAAGATGGCGGGCATCGGCAACCACGGCCACGATCTGCGGATGCTGCTGTGCGAGGTCGACGAGCAGCATCCGTTCGTCCAGCACGAGCTGCTGATGCCGGTGATCCCGCTGTTCCGCGTGCGCGATGCAGTCGAAGGCATCGCGGCCGCACTCCGCTGCGAGCATGGCTTTCACCACACCGCCACCATGCACTCGCTGAACATCGACAACATGGCGACGATGGCGCGGCTGTGTAACTGCAGCATCTTCGTGAAGAACGAAGCGTCCTACGCCGGCCTCGCGCTCGGCGGCGAGGGCTACACGTCGTTCACGATCGCGAGCCCGACGGGCGAAGGCCTCACCACCGCCGTGCACTTCACGCGCGAGCGCCGCTGTACGTTGAAAGAGGCGTTTCGGTTCGTGTGAGAGGACCTGCCCTCGGCGTTCTCGAGATCGGTTCGATTGCACGTGGCGTGGTCGTCGCGGATGCGGCCCTCAAGCGCGCACCCGCGCTGCTCCTCCACTCGCGCGCGATCTCCGGTGGCAAGCACGTGGTCATGCTCGAGGGCGGCGTCGCCGAGGTCGAGGAAGCGATGATCGCCGGCAAGCTCGCAGCCGGTACCACGTTGCTCGATCACGTCGAGCTTGCTGCCGCCGACGACCAGGTGTGGCCGATGCTCGACGCGCCGATCGCGCCCGCTGACTGGACGACGGATCCGGGCGCCGAGGCCGTCGCGATCATCGAGACTCGCACCGTGTGCGCCGCGATCGCCGCCGCGGATGCCGCGTGCAAGGTCGCCGACGTGATCGTGCGCGACGTCCGGTTCGCCGTCGACCTCGCCGGCAAGGCGTACTTCACGCTGACCGGCACGCTCGACGCGATCGAGGCGGCCGCGATCGCAGCCACCGCCGCGACGCAGCTCGGTGCCGCGGATCGGCTGGTCGGGCTCGAGGTCATCGCCCAGCCGTCGCCGGATCTACGTGGCCGGCTGTTCCGCTAGGATCGTGACGTGGGAGACGATCGCTCGGACTTGATCGAAGAGGCGTGGAGCCGTGCGTTCTGGCCGGCTGCGGAGGCTGCGCTCGCGAAGGCCGCGCCGGGCGCGAAGTTTCAGCTCGACTGAGGTTGTGCGCGACTCGCAGTTGGCGCGTTTTGACTTGGCGCGGGTTCGACCGGCGCGATTCCGTTATAGTGGCGCCGTGGATCCCACCGCGTGGGTAGGACGTGACATCGATGGGCGATATCTCGTCGAGTCGGTCCTTGGCGTGGGCGGGATGGGAACCGTGTTGCTCGCGAAGCATCGCTTCACCGGTGTCGCGGTGGCGATCAAGGTGCTGCGACCCGAGCTCCAGAGCGATGCCGGGGTGCAGGAGCGGTTCCTCGCCGAGGCGCAGGCGCCGAATGCGATCGGGCATCCGGCGATCGTCAAGGTGCTCGATGCCGGCCGCACGCCGGAGGGCACGCTGTACATGGCGATGGAGCTGCTCGTCGGGCGGTCGCTGCGCGAGGCACTGGCGCGCGACGAGCTGACACCCGATCAACGCAAGCGCGTCGTCGTCGATCTGTGCACGGTGCTCGGCCACGCGCACGCGCGCAACTTCATCCATCGCGATCTGAAGCCCGACAACGTGTTCCTCTCGCCCGCCGACGAGGTCAAGCTGCTCGACTTCGGCATCGCGAAGATGCTCGACGATGTTCGTCAGCTGCGTACCGCCGCAGGCGTCGTGCTAGGCACGCCCGCGTACATGGCACCGGAGCAGCTGGCCGATGCGCGCAACGTCGACGCGCGCGCGGATCTGTGGGCGATCGGCGTGATGCTCTACGAGATGGTGACCAACCGGCTGCCGTGGGCAGCGACTGCCCCGCAGGAGCTGTTGTTGGCGGTGGCCGCCGGCGAGGTCACCCCGATCCGCGTCTACGTTCCGCAAGTGTCGCGCGACGTCGAGATGTTCTTCGAGCGCGCGCTCGCACGCGATCCG
>JACCYD010001074.1 GCA_013696695.1 Deltaproteobacteria bacterium
TGTACGAGTACGTCGCGCCGTCGCTGTCGATTGCGCAGCCGACATTTACGCCGGGTATTGGCTACGGTGGCGATGCCGCGTTCCAGCGGCCGGTCGGTCGCGCGAACGAAGCGTTCTCGTCGATCATCCCGCTCGCCGCGGTACAGGCCGCCGAGGTCATGTCGCGCACGGTCTCGCGGCTGCCGGCCACCGTCGCCGCAGCGCCCGCATTGCGCAACGTACTGTCGACGCTGCTCGAGCGCACCGCCACGCAGAGCGTGGAAGCACCACCGACGCGTCTCGCGATGCATGCCCCCGAGCTGGTGACGCCGCCCGCGCCGCGCGAAGATCTCCCCGTCACGGAGACTCGTGCAGCGCCGTCGCAAGCGACCGTGGTGGCCGAGCGCTACGCACAGCAACATGCGCAGATCGCCGAGCTTCAGCGCGTCGCGCGGCAATCGGCCGAGCGTCGCGAGGTCGAGCGTCAGGCAGTAACGCCAACGATCGCCCAGGGCGCGCCCGCCGCGCCCGCCGCGCCCGCCGCGGCATCGTCCCCACCGCAAGCCGAAGCCGCGCGCGTCGAGAGTCGCGAGCAACAGGTTCGTGTCGTCGAGGAAGCGCGCCGCGCGCAAGCCGAAACACAGCAGCAGGCCCAGCAACAGATCGAAGAGCGGGTCGCACGCCGCGTGTCCGACCGCAATGCGCAGCGCCTTCACGAGCAAGCTCGCAACGATGCCGCGACGCATGCACGAGCGGCCGTCGAGCAGGCCGCACGCGCACCGCAGGTCCCGACGCAGCAGCCGCAGCCGCAGGTCCCGACGCCGCCGCGCGCATCGACCGCATCCGCGCCCCGCTCCTACGAAGCCCCGCCGGAAGTCGCGAACGCGATCGCGTCGCTGCCACCGGAGCTCGCATCGATGCTGTCGCGCCAGCCGGATCGCGCGGGGCAAACGATCTCCGAGCTCGATCACGCGTACCGCACCGTCGAGCTTCTCGCTCGCAGTGCAGCGGCGGGTGGCTCGTTCGAAGTCACGCGTGGCCCGCGTCTGATGATGCCGGCCGGTCTCGGTGGCCTGGTCGCCGCCGTCGAGCAAGCGCCGTCGATGACGCGGCAGATCGCGCCGGTGCAGCAACCTGCGGGTTCGATGCAGGCATTGCAGGCCGTCCAGCTCCAGGCGATGCAGGCCGCGCGTGCCGAGGCAGCGCGCGTTCGTACGCCATCGCTGTCGTGGCTCACCGCACCATCGAGCGCTGATGCGTCTTCGGGCACGCGCCGGTCGCAGGGCTTCGCCCCGACGTCCGCGCTCGGTGCCACCGTCGCCGCGGCACCCGCTGCGTTGTCTCACGTTGCATGGTCAGATCGATGGCTCGCTCGGTTCGCCGGGGCATCGACGCATTCGCTCGAGACGTTGACCGTCGCGACGCAGGATGGCCGCACCGATCGGATGCCGCGCATCCTCGGTCTCGCATCGGGAGCTCCTGGTGCCGTGTTCGTGTCACCCTCGTTCGACGCCGTTCGCGACGCCGAGACCGTGCGATTCGATTCGCGCGGGCATGCGGTGGTGACGCAGGCGGCTCCGATGGCGATGCAGGCGGCTCCGATGGTGGCGCCCTCCTTGATCGCGCCCTCCTTGATCGCGCCCTCCTTGATCGAGCCCGCGTTCGTTCCCGCCTCGGTCACTGCTGCCGAACCGGCCAGCATGCCCGAGGCTGCCCGCGGCGTCGACGACAACGACGAGACCTCCGACGACGTGTTCGCGGCGATCTCGGCGAGTGCTGCGTCGCAGCGACGTGCACCGCACGCAGCTCCAGCTCAGAGCATCGCGGCGATCGCGGCACAACGTGCTGCGACTGCGGCGTCCGCGACGATGATGGCCGATTTCGATCGCCCATCGGCGGCAGACACCATCGCGCACACCGCGGCGCAGGCACCAAACGCAGGTCTCGCCGCACAGCTCGCGGCATCGCCGTTCGCACCGGCCCTTCGCCACGTGCTGTCGATTCCGTCGGTCACCAGCTTCGACGTTCGTGCGTTGTTCGGTGGCGCGCTGTCGACCAGCTACCTCGCAGGTTTGCTCGCGCCCGAGTCGCACGACATCACGATCGCGTCGCGTACGCTTCCGACCTGGTCGGCGCCATGGAGTGAGACTCCAGCGGAGCTCGTCGGGGAGCGCGCAGTGCCGTCGTGGGACGCCGCGTACGTGTCTCCCGATGCAGCAGGTATCGAGGACGACGCGATCACCGCATACATCGCTGCGTCGGGTGCCACTGCTTCCAGCGCCGCTACTTCGAACACCGCGGCCTCGAGCGCTGCCGCTTCGACGACCGCTGCGAGCGCAGCCGCCGCCCTGACCACCGTCCGTAGCGCGTTGCTGTCGTGGGAAGGTGAGATCACGCCGGCCGGTTTCGGCGCGAGCGGCCCAGGTATCGCGACCGGCGAGGTTCATGCGCACGGGGCGCGCGAGCTCGGCTCGCGTGCTTCATGGGCGCACGCTGGTGGGAGCACCGCACGCGAGCTGATCGAAGCGATGAGCCTGCCGCTGCTCGGCGATGTCGAGGCGCCAACATCGCGTGGCGAATCGTGGGCGGCGCCCGGCATGATCGCGGAGCGAGCGCACGGCTGGTCGATCGCGCAGGAGCGGTCGTCGGCGGATCTCTCGTTCGACTTCGTGCCGCCAGAGCTGGTGCTCGCGGCGCGCGTCTACGGCCTCGGTCCCGCCGAAGCGGCGCAGGCCGCACGACTCGCGATCGTCGGTCCGGGCCAGCTCGCTGCGATGGCCGGTACGGTCGATCGCACGTTCGTCCAGGCGATGGCATTCGAGGCCGAGCGGCGCGAGCGCTCGAGCACGCGAGCCGACGGCACGACGCGCTCACAGGCCGGCTCCGCCGCTGCGACCCCGTACGCCGCCCTCGCAGCAGCCACTACCGCGTACCCGATGACCACCGGCGAAGTTGCCATCGCCGCTCGCGCGGCGGACGCGGCATCGTTCGCGAGCACCCCAGCGACGCCTTCGACGACCACGTTCGGAGTCGAGCGCCGGATGCCACGCGGTGCGTTCTTGTGGCCGCAGGCAACCGTCGCTGCGCTCAAGCTCGATGCACCCGGCCCCGACAGCCAACAGTCGATGTCGATCGCAGCGCTCGAGCTGCTCGCTGCACAGTCGGTGGCGGAGCTCGGCACGTACGCTGCGCTTGGCGAGCCGATGATCGATGCCTCCGGCACTGCCGAGACGTCGTCGTGGGCAAGCCCCAACGCCCAGCCGATGCCGATGCCGATGTCGATGCCGATGATCGCCGGCGAGACCGGGGCGACCGGTGTGATTGGTGTGACCGGCACGCAGACCGACGGAGACGTCTCGCGTGACGGAGACGTGTCGCGTGCTCCGCTCGAGGTCGGCGAGACCGAACAAGACGTGCTGCAGGCAGCGATCGCACTCGTGCCCGAGTCGCGCCGCGCGCGGTTCGATGCGCTGTATCTCGCGCTCGGTAGCTCGCCCGCCGGCGTCAACGTGTCGCCTGCCGCGCGAGCAGCGCGCGCCCTCGCACTCGCAGGTCGTGGTGAAGATGCCCCGGTGTCGGCGCGCGAACGCGCAGCGTCGGCGTGGGATGTGTTGCCGGTCGTCTATGCGGTCGAGCTCGGCGAGGCCGCCGCATCGATGGCGCACGAAGCCTCGGGTGGCGCCGCACTCACGGGTGGTGCGCGAGCCCGTGCCGCCGCGCGTGCGAACCTCGGCTCGTTCGGGCGTGATTACGCGACAGGAGTCGCGGGTACCAGGGCGTCAGGAGTCGCGGGTACCAGGGCGACAGCAGCCACCGGCAGTAGCTCGTCGGACGACGCGTCGTATCTGAATCCTGACCTCGGCTTCGTCGACGTTCGTCCCGGCCTCGCGGGGCTGTCGGCCCGTGCCGGTGAAGCGCTCGGTTCGTTCGTCGCTCCGTCGGGTGGCACCACGCTCAGCTCTGCGCCGTCCTCCTCCTCGTCCTCGTCATCCTTCGATCGTGAAGCGGGTGCTCTGCTGCGCGTTCCGACCGCCGCGCAAGAGATGGTGCAGACCGGTCGTCCTTCGGGACGGTTCGGTGGTGGTGAGGTCGAGATTCCGACCTGGTTCGAAGCGGCCGCACGCAAGATGTTCGAGAGCCAGAACGGCTCGATGGGCGATGGCATCTCGATGGCCGAGCTGACGTTGATCTCGGCGACACCGTCGCATCAGATCGCGGCGTCGACGCGTGGTACGCCCGGTGGTGCGACGCCGGTGTCGTCGGGTGCGGCCGGCAATGCCGAGCCGAAGCCTGGTCAGAAGGTCGACATCGAAAAGATCGCGAACGAGATCTATCGCCAGATCTTGGCGATGATGGATATGGCGCGAGCACGCAACGGGGAGCCGTACCTATGAGCTTCGAACAAGCCAGAGCCAAGCTGACGATCGGAAGCCTCGACGACAGCACCACTGTCAGCGCGCAGTACAACCCCAAAGAGCTCCAGATCGACATGAACGTCCCGTGGAAGAAGCCGGAAGCGGCGACCAAGACGGGTGCTCAGACCGGTGGTGGTGGCTCGAGTCCGCTCGAGGTCGAGTTCACCGGCGCCGAGGGACGCTCGCTGACGATCGAGATGCTGTTCGACGGTTATGAGAAGGATGGCGGTCGAGCGGTCGATGTTCGCGCCGAGGTCGACAAGCTGACGAAGCTCGCCACCGTTCGCGAGCCGGACTCCAACGACGAGCAGAAGCGCCGCCCGCACCACTGCGTGATCAGCTGGGGCTCTCGCGGCCTCCCGAAGTTCGAGTGCGTGATCGAATCCCTCTCCACCAAATACTCGATGTTCTCCTCGGACGGCGAGCCCTTGCGCGCGACCTGCACGGTCAAGCTCAAGGAAGCGTCGGTGAAGAAGTAGCCATGGCCTCGAGTAGCGGCGTAGCCGCACCCAACGTAGACATCATCCTCGATGGCACCGAGGTGAAGGATCACGACTTCATCTCGTACATCGTCGAGCGCGACATCAATCAACCGGATGTCGCCTCGGTCATCCTCGCCAACCAGAACGACATCTACACGCCGAAGTGCAAGATCGGCGGGACGCTCGAGATCAAGGTCGGCACGGACTCGAAGCAGGTCTACGTCGGCGAGATCCTCGGTGTCGAGCCGATCTATCGAGGTGGCGAGACCACGAAGATCCTGATCCGTTCGATCAACAAAATGCACCGCTTGATCCGTAAGCGGAAGTCGATGACGTTCACCGACAAGAACGATCAGCAGATCCTCGATCAGGTCGTCAAGGATGCCGGCCTGACGCTCGAGTGGAAGCACGACACCAACATCACGTACAAGCACGTCTACCAGCACAACCTCAA
Source organism: Deltaproteobacteria bacterium (assembly GCA_013696695.1). Taxonomy (GTDB): domain Bacteria; phylum Myxococcota_A; class Polyangia; order Haliangiales; family Haliangiaceae; genus JABFXX01. The sequence continues at coordinate 5,331 of JACCYD010001074.1, forward strand.
CGGGCTCGAGTTCGTGCGGCAGCGCGCCGCTCGACTCGGTGCGCACGTGTGGTGTGTCGACAAGACGCTCCACGTCAAGGAGCCAGACCTCGGTCAGAAGAGCGGCGTCAAGCTCAGCGTCGACAAGGACGGAAATCTACGGTCGTTCATGCCGCGCATGAACTCGTCCTCGGTGCTCAACAAGGTCACCGTGAAGGGTTGGGATCCGGAGAAGAAAGAGCTGATCACCGGCGAAGCGACCGCGCAGAACTCTCCGCTCGGCGGCAAGAACGCCGTCGCCGCGTGCAGCACCATCGGCGGCAACGAGGAAACGTTCACCTGCGATCATCCGATCTGGAGCAAGCAGGAAGCGGATGCGCTCGCCAAGGCGCGCCTTCGCGATCTCAACCTCCAGTTCATCACCGGTGAAGCCGAGTGCGCCGGCAACGCTGATCTCGAGCTCGGCAAGTCGGTCGAGATCGAGGCCAACGCCCGCGAGGGCAACGATCCATTCAACGGCGACTATTACGTCATGGGCATCACTCACCGTCACACGTTGCCAAAGGGCAAAGACGGCGGCTTCGTCACCATCCTCAAGCTCGCGCGGGATGCGCAGAAGGCGTAGGCCATGCGTACCGGTGGTCCACGGCGCGAGTCTCTAGACAACACGCAGTACGGACTGCATTACGCGATCGTGTGTCAGAACAAGGATCCCGAGAAGCTCGAACGCATCAAGGTGCGGCTGCCGTGGCTCGATGGTGGTGACGAAGATCAGACGTTCTGGGCGCAGCTCTCGACGCCGATGGAAGGCAAGAAGTTCGGCTGGTACACGCTGCCCGATATCGATGACGTCGTCGCCGTGATGTTCATCGCCGGCGATCTCAGCCAGCCGATCGTGCTCGGCGGCGTGTGGAGCAAGACCGACTTCTCGCCGGAACCGAACGAGGACGGCAAGAACAACTTCCGCGGCTATCGCAGCCGATCGGGTCACCGCATGCTGCTCGATGACAGTGGCCAGGTGAAGGTCGTCGTCGCCGACAAGACCGGCAAGAACATGATCGGCGTCGGCGCGTTCGACAAGGACGGCGCCGGTCCGAACGTCTGCGCCGTCTACAAGCCGCCGATGTCGGGCACCGTCGGCGTGTCGTTCTCGACGATGGAAGGCAAGATGGAGATCACCTGCAAGGACGGCAAGCTCTCCATCACTGCCGAACAGAACATCAAGATCAACGCGAAGACCACGATCGACATCAAGGCGGGGCAGGACATGACGATGGAAGGTTCATCGTCGGCGAAGCTGACCTCCGCTAGCCCGAGCAACTACGACGCACCCCAGATCAAGATCGCGTGAGCCTCTATCCTCTAGACCGCGTGATGCCGCTGGCGCTTCGCGCCGGCAAGATCCGTGGCATCCAGCTCGCGATCGCGGTCGACAACAAGGAAGACGCCGACAACCCGGGCTTCCGTTGCAAGGTGAAGTACCCGTGGCTCGCCGAGAGCGAGCAAACGTTCTGGGCGCGCATCGCGGTGCCGATGGGCGGCAAGGAACGCGGCACCTACTTCCTCCCCGAGAAGGATGACCAGCTGCTCGTCGTGTTCGAGCACGGCGCCATCGATCGCCCGATCATCATCGGTACGCTGTGGAGCAAGCAGCAGGAGCCCGTCGAGAACAACGAGTCGGGCAAGAACAACGTCAAGCTGATCAAGTCGCGCACCGGTCACCGGATCGTGTTCGACGACAAGGAAGGCGCGGAAAGGATCGTTCTCGTCGACAAGTCGATGAAGAACAAGATCGTCATCGATTCGGCGAAGAAGCTGATCAAGATCGAGTCCTCGAAGGACATCGAGATCAAGGCCAAGCAGAACGTCATCATCCACTGCAACGCCTTGAAGATCGGCACGACGGAGAAGCTGACCGGTAAAGGCAAAGACCTCCTGACGCACGCCAAGTCGACCTTCAGCTCGAAGGCCTCGGCGTCGATCGTCGTTTCGGGCTCGCAGGTCACGATCAACGTCAACAACAGCGCCGCGTGTCAGGTGTCTGGCTCGGGCGCGGGCTCGCTCGGTGCGATGGCATCCGAGAAGGCGAAGGATCAGGTCGAGGAGAAGAAGGGCGGCGCTGGTGGCGGTGGCGGTGGCGGTGGTGGCG
>JACCYD010001079.1 GCA_013696695.1 Deltaproteobacteria bacterium
GTTGTGCATCTTGACGAGCAGCGGCTGGTATCCCGCGAGCTCGAAGCGCACGCGTCCTGCCCGATCCGAGTGCTTCACCGTGACCTCGAACGGAGTCGTTCCGAGCGGCACGGTCTCCCCCTCGCGAAACACGCGCGCGCCAGGCGGGTCGGACTCGAACCCGAGCGTCATCAGTTGCTGTTCGGTTGCGGGCGCCGGCGCTGGCGCGCCAGCCGCGACGACCGCTGCGGGCTGCGGATCTGCCGCCACCGCGGTCCCACCTTGGAAGATCTTCGGAACCGCGACCACCGCCGTGGCCGCGCTGGCGACGACGACCGCGGCTACCGCCCACGGCCACCTGCGCGCCGGCTGTTGGGGGTCGACGAGCCGGAGCGCGGTCGCCACCTCTGCCGCGTTCGCGAACCGATGCTCCGGGCGCTTCTCGAGGCAGCGCATGATGATCGACTCGAGCTGGCGCGGGATCCGTGCGGCCGGCGTGACCTTCGACGGTCGCGGCGGTGGGTCGTCGGCGTGACGCAGCAGGTACTCGTGATCGCTCGCCGCCGGGAACGGATGCCGGCCGGCAACCATCTCGAACAGGACGACGCCGAGCGCGTAGACGTCGGCGCGACCGTCGACACGCTCGCCGGCCGCCTGTTCGGGTGCCATGTACGCAGCGGTGCCGAACGGGATGCCGCTCGTCGTGTCGTCGCTCATCTGCGCGACGCCGAAATCGATCAGCTTGACGAAGTCATCGCGGCCATCGCGCTCGATCAAGATCAGATTCTGGGGCTTGAGATCGCGGTGCACGATGTCGAGCGCGTGCACGACCCCGAGCGCGTCGGCGATCTGAGTGCCGATGTGAATCGCCGAGGCGATCGAGAGCCGGCCGCGCTGGAGATGCGTGTCGAGATCGGTGCCGCGCAGCAGCTCGAGCACGCAGTACGCACCGTCGACCACGTCGTCGACGAGATCGATCGACTCGACGATGTTCGGATGCCGGGCGCGATTGACGGTGGTCGCCTCCTCGAAGAACCGCGTGATCGCCTCCGGTCGATTACGCAGCTCGGGGCGCAACAGCTTGATCGCGACCTGACGATTGAGGCGCGTATGCGCGCCGATGTAGATGTTGCCCATGCCACCCGTGCCGAGCAAGGCGATCAGTCGATAGGGACCGAGCTCGCGACCGAGGTTCGGCGGCGTCTCGATGTCGGGTGGCGCAGCGACCAGACGTCCGCCGTCCATCGGACACGCTTCCTGCGTGTCGACGAAGATTCGCCGGCAGAGAGAACATTGCTTCATCGCTTGAACGGGTCGAGCATGCTGTCGCGATCGTCGGGCTTGCTCGGTTTGCCGGGCTTGGTGGACGGGCGCGGCTTGACCGCAGGTCGAGTGGGTTTGCTCGCCGTCGTGCGAGCTGCTTCGAAGATCAGCTCCGGCAGCTCGCGATCCGGAACCACGGTCTGTGTCACCTCGCTGCCGTCGGGAAACCGCGCGACCAGCTGCACCAGCTCGGTCGACATCGGCAGGATCATGACGACCGGCGCCGGACCGAGCGACTTGCGCGAGGGCCCCATGAAGAGCTCCGCACCGGATGGCTTGGAAGCGAGCTTGACCGTGATCGTGGCCGACTCCGGTACGGGAGGCGGGGGTGCTGGTGCGGGGGCCACCACGGCGGGGCGAGCCGGTGCCTGGGCGACCGCAGCGGACCGCGGCACCAGCTGCAGGACGACCGCGGCGATGGCCATCGCGAACGCGGGCATCATCGCCACCACCCGGCGGCGCCGAGAGCGCGCCTTGCGAATCGCGGCGCGGGGAACGAGCACCTTGCCGGAGAGCCGCACGGGCAAGTTGGCGCGAAGCGCGCTGCCAAGATCGCCGGCTGACGCGAACCGCTGCTCGCGCGGCTTCTCGAGGCACTTCAAGATCGCCGCCTCTAGTACCGGCGGCACCGGCGCACCGAGCATCTGCGATGGCTTGGTGACCGGCTCGTAGCAATGCGCGCGCAGGATCGTCGCGATCTGCGTGCTGGAAAATGCCGGCGCACCGGTGAGCGCTTCGTACATCACCATGCCGAGCGCGTAGATGTCCGAACCTGGCCCGATCTCCTTCTCCCGTCCGGTGACGATCATCTCGGGCGCCATGTATTGCGGCGTGCCCATCGTGGTCCCCGCGCGAGTCAGGCCCTGCTGGTCGGTGAACTTGGCGACACCGAAGTCGAGCAGCTTGAAGACCTCGACCCCATCCTTGCGTGCGAGGAAGATGTTGTCTGGCTTGAGATCGCGATGAACGATGTTGACCGCGTGAATCGCCGCCAGCGCGCTCGCGACTTGTTCGCCGATCGCAGCCACCCGCTCTGCGGACAACTTGCCCTCGCGCCGGATGACGGTGCGTAGATCGTCGCCCTCGAGGAGCTCGATCACCAAATAGTGCTCGCCGCTCGGGGTGCTGACGAAGTCTTCGATCTCGATGATATTGGGATGGCGGATCTCGTTGACGGCGCGCGCCTCGTTGAAGAAGCGCTGCACCGCCGTCGGGGTCGCGATGCTCGAGTGCAGCAGCTTGATCGCCATCTTCCGACCGAGCCGGACGTGCTCGGCTTCGTAGACCGTGCCGGCTCCACCTTCACCGAGCACGCGCTGCAGCCGATAGTTGCCGAGCACGTGGCCGAGCCGCGTCGCTCCATCGCCGAGCTCGACGCTATCGCTGCCGGCCTCGATGACCAGCAACGTTCCATCCGTCGAACAGGTCGTCTCGTCGCCTCGATAGACCTTCGAGCACACGACACAGAGCTTGCGAACGTCAGCCACGGCCCTCGATGATACAGCTCGATCGCCTCGCAATTCACGTGGCTGATGTAGGCCGGGTCGGCACATGCCCTGGTCGACCGATGCAAAGTGCCCTACCATTTGCCTCGGTGTCGTCGAAACGTCCGCCCGAACAGACGAGCGAGGGCAACTGGGCCATCTCGCTCAAGGACCTCGATCAAGAGAAGCCAAACCTGACGGTCGAGCTCCAGACGGCGGATCTCAAGGAGCTGGCGATCCCCGAAGGCATGATTCAGGCGATGACGCAGGAGTTGTCGACGCTGGATCTCGTGGAGATCCGGCCCGGCAACACGGTCGCCGAGATCAATCGGAGCGTCGCCGGAGAGTCGTCGACGGTGATCGTCGATCTCGGTGAGGAGCCACCGCGCCTGGTACCTGTGCCGCCCGTCGCGTCGCAGGTGATGGCCCCGATTCCGATCCAGCTGCAGTCGCCATCGACTGCGCGCTGGACGCCAGCGAGCGTGGCGACCCGCGCGGCGACCGACGACGATCGAGGAGACGACAGCGGCGGGAACTGGCTCGTCGTCGTGGTCTATCTGATCGCGGCGACCGCGCTCGGCATCTCGATCTACCTCCGGTTCTTCGCGTGACGGCTGGTCGATCCGCGATTACTGCGAAGTGTTAATCTTCGCGGCCCGTGCGCCGAATGATGTTGGTACTCGCTGCTTCGGTGGGAGTGGCGTTCGCCGCACCACCGAAGCGCAGCGAGCCGCCGGTGCCTGCGAAGCTCGACGATCCGTGCCTCGATAGCGGCTGCAAGCGGCACGCGCTCGATCACTTTCGCGAGACGGTCGCTACGCAGCGCACCAAGCGCGACCGCCCGGTGCGGATCTCGTACTTCGGTGATTCTCTGATCGCCACCGATCACATCGCGTCCGGATTGCGACAGCGGCTCGGTGCGCTGATCGGGGCTGGCGGTCCGGGCTTCGTGTTCGCGTCGTCGCCGCATCCGTTCAATCAGCACCAGGCGGTGCAGCGGTTCGCGGGTGGCAGCTGGCAGGTGCACGGCGTATCGGCCGCGGTGCCGGCGGATCGGATGCTCGGCCTCGGCGGCAGCGCGGAAGGTTCCGGATCGGTCCGGTTCACGCCGGCGACGCCGGTCTCTGCGATCGACATCCACTACCTCGAACAGCCGCGCGGTGGCGAGATCGAGATCTTCGCCGACGGCAAATTAATCGAGACGTTCTCGACGGGCGGCGACGTCAAGCGTCCCGCGTTCAAGAAGGCCGCGCTGCCTGCGGGTGCGAAGCGGTTCGAGCTGCGTGCGAAGTCGCGCGTGCGGTTGTTCGGTGCGGCGCTCGAGGCCGCGAGCGGTGCCGTCGTCGATAACCTCGGGATCGTGAACGCCACCGCGAAGGGCCTCGCGAAGTACATCGCGCCCGATCACCTGCGCGTGCAGCTCGCGCATCGCGCGTCGGATCTCGTGATCGTGATGTTCGGAACGAACGAGGCCGAGTGGCTGGTGCCGAAGGGCCAGGGCATGGCCGAGCACGAGCAGGTGATGGTCGATCTGCTCGCGAGCGTGCGTGCTGCGAATCCCGATTCGTCGTGCCTCGTCGTGTCGCCGCTCGACCAGCTCGACTGGCGCAAGGAAGGCGCGCCCCCGCGCGATTCGATCCCGGCGATGGTCGACGCCCAGCGCCGCGCGGCCAAGGCGCAGGGCTGCGCGTTCTGGGACACCTACGACTGGATGGGCGGCAAGGGCGCGTCGGCGCAGTGGTTCCGCCGCGGTCTGGTGATCAAGGATTTCCAGCACCCGACGAGCGAAGGCGCGGCGCGGATCGCCGAGGCGTTGTTCGCCGGCCTCGTCGCGAAGTAACCGCTACTTGTTGACGGCGCGCATCGCGGCGTTCGACGCCTCGGTCGCGAGCTGGATCCGGACCTGAACCGGTCGGTCGCGATCGTCGAGGTCGAGATAGATCGGGAACACGCCATCGCCCCAGCTCGTGAAGAGCAGCACGAGCGTGGTGCCCGCGAGCTCGAGCGTGCCGGCACCACGCGGGTTCGCGCGGGCCGCGGCCAACGCGCGGTAGTGGTGCGAGTGCGGGCGATAGTCGGTGGCGAGCAGCCAGCTGTTCTCTGCCTTCTTGCGCGCGGCAAGGTCGGCCTTCGCTTCGGCCTCCTCGATCGACAGGCCGATCCAGCCGAAGCCCTCCGTGAGCCGCGGCGCGTTCATCACGCGGGCGAGCATCGGCGCATCGCGGCCCCAGAACACGAAGTCGGCCTTGCCGTCGAGGCTGTCCTCGTGTTGCCAGTGATCGAGCGCGCCGTGATCCATGCA
>JACCYD010001090.1 GCA_013696695.1 Deltaproteobacteria bacterium
GCCCTTGTGTGTTTTCGCCGGACCGTCGATCGTCTCGCGTGGCGGCCCGATTCGATCGCCGGGATCATCGTCCACCCAGCGCGGATCGTCGGCGCGCGACGGCGTTGCGATCGCCGCGACGATCACCGCGGCAATACAGTTCGACACCCACGCTTTCTTCATCATGATTCACCGAGTCCCTGGTCGAGGACGCACGCCTCGCGTTGTTGGACGCGCACACCTACAAATCGTCCGCGCCCGCCGAGGTCATCTCGACGTGTTCGCTACCGCTTCAACTCACGACGCACGACTCTCGACTCTCGACTCTCGAGTGGCTCCACGACCTGCCACCCCTCTATTCACCTATCAGATGCGATCGGGAAAAAAAAAAGACATTATTGAAAAAAACGAGAACGCTGGGAAATCGTTCGAGGGGCGTGTTCGACGACCCTGCCGCGACCATCCTGGTCACCGGCCGCCATCACCAGATCCGCGCGCACCTCGCGCATGCCGGGTTTCGGGGGTCACAGTCGAGCGAATCGCCACGTGCTAGCCATCATGCGGCCGAAAAGCTCGGGGACATCTGCGGATCTGACGAAGCTGCGCTCGCTCGCGTAGGATGCGGGCGTGAAGTTTCTGAGCGAGGCAGGGCAGCGCGAGCTGCGGGTGGCGATCGAAGCGGTCGAGGCGGCCTCGTCCGTCGAGCTCGTGGTCGCGGCGCGCCAGCGGTTGCGGCGGTGGCCGAGCGCGAACGTCGCGATCGGTGTGATGTGCGCGCTGGCGATGCTCGCGTTCGAGCTCTACAGCGAGGACTACGAGTTCGACTACTGGGCGATCATGGTGTTCCCGCTGCTCGCGGGGATGATCGGTGGTCTGCTCGTCGAGCTCGTCCCCGGGGTCCAGCGAGTGCTGACCCCGCGCCGTGTTCGCACGCAGAACCTCCTCGAGGCTGCCCGCGCCACGTTCTACGAGCTCGGTGTTCACAACACGAAAGGCCGCACCGGTTTGCTCGTGTTCGTCGCGATCCGTGATCGCAGCGCCACGCTGGTCGGTGATGTCACGGTCGTCGACAAGCTCGGCAAGGCCACGCTCGATCGCACCGCCACCGCCGTCGCCGCGGCGATTCCCGGCGGTGCCGAGGCCGTCGCGCGCGCGCTGCGCGACATCGCCCCCGCGCTCGGCAAGGCGCTGCCCCGAACCGCCGACGATGTCGACGAGCTCTCGAACCTCGTGCACGTGATCAAGCCCGAGCGCGGTCCGCGGAGGTTTGTCCGATGACGTGGTGGATGCGGATCGGCGTGCTGGGCGCGTTGTTCGGCTGCGCGATCGGGCTGGCCGCGCTCGCGAGCATCGCGGAAGCCCGACCCGGCGGTGGCCAATCGTCGTCGCGCTCCAGCTCGTCATCGCGGTCGAGCAGCTCGTCGTCGCGTTCGAGTAGCAGCTCGTCGTCGCGATCGAGCAGCTCGTCGTCGCGAAGCTCCGGTGGCTCGTACAGTGGCGGCGGTGGTGGTGGCACTGCTGGCCTGGCGTTTTTCGGCGTGCTGCTCGGCGTCCTCGTCTTCGCCGGCGTCATCGTCTCCGTCGTGAAAGCGAATTCGCAGCGAGATCAGTTCACCAGCGCGTTACCGGCCTCGTCGGGCCCCGCGATGCACCAGCCGCCGGATCTCGGCAAGCTGGTGGCGAGCGATCCCGCGTTCTCGCAGGCGGTGTTCGAGGATTTCGTGTTCCAGCTGTATTCCGCCGTGCAGCACGCGGGCAACGATCCGGCAAAGCTCGCGGCGCTCCAGCCGTACCTGGCTCCCGATGTTGCCGGCAGGCTCGCGACCCGCAGCGATTCGCCGACGCAGGTCGTGATCGGCACGCTGCGCCTGGCGTCGTTCAAGATGCAGGGTGAGAACCAGGATCGACTGGCGCAACACCGGCTCGCGGTCCACGTCGAAGCGACGCTGATCTCGCAGCGGCCGGTCTACATCGTCGAGACCTGGTATCTGGTGCGCGCGGTCGGCGTGATCTCGAAGCCGCCGGTGCAGCACCGCACGTGGCCGTGCCCGAACTGCGGCGCGCCGTGGCAAGCCGATCACCGCGAGAACACCGTCGAGCTTCGCAAGTGCCAGCACTGCGGCGAAGACATGAAGATCGGCAAGTTCGACTGGTGCGTCAACGGCATCACCGTCGGCTCGACCGAGACCGCACTCGCGAGTCTGACCGGCACCGTCGAGGAATACGGGAACGATCTACCCACGGTCACCGCGCACGACGCGAACGCCAAGCTGCAAGCGCTCACCGCCGACGATCCGGCCGTGACCTGGGACACCATGAGGGCGCGCCTGGATCTGATCTACGCGCGGCTCAACGAGGGCTGGAACGCGAGCGACCTCACGCCGATGCGCGGCCTGACGACGCCGGCGCTGCGCGGCTATCTCCAGTACTGGCTCGACGAGTACCGGCGGCAGGGCTTGCGCAACCGACTCGACAACGCGCACGTCGAGACCATCAAGCTCGCGAAGGTCACGCGCGATCAATACTTCGACGCGATCACGTTGCGGGTCGCCGCGAACGGCTGCGACTACACGCTCGATTCGTCGGGCGACGTCCGCGGGGGCTCGCAAACGCATGCACGTCGCTACACCGAGTACTGGACGCTGATGCGCTCGGCGACGCGGCGGGGCGCCGTCACCGCGGAGCCGAAGTGCCCGAACTGCGGCGCGCCGCTGTCGATCAGCGATGCCGGCGATTGCACGCACTGCAGCGCCGCGATCGAATCCGGCGGCTTCGACTGGGTGCTGTCGAAGATCGAACAAGACGACAGCTACGCCGGCTGACGTCGCGGGCAGGCCGGATTCGAGCGAGAGGATCGGATCGGCCGCGCGCGGCCTTCGCCCGAGGACGCCCGATACATCATCATCGAGGTGCATCGACCGACGGCGCGCGCCCCACGCGGAAGCACCCCCCGGCTGCGCTGCGTATATACCGTATATACGTAGTCGCCCCGAGGTGGCTCGGCCACATGGGCCATCTGCGGGAGTCAGCGCTGCGTCGGATGTGTGCCGGGTCAGGCCGCGGCGCATGCGGTTCTAGTTACTACAGCGCCTTCGCGTCGCATCGCCCGATCCTCGCGCCGCATGGTAGACCCCTGTCGTGGCCAAGGACCGCGCGCGGCCGTTCTCGCGAAAGCACCGGAAGTACTGGATCCCGGTAACTGGCGGCATGATCGTGATCGGCGCGATCAACGTCGGCCTCGGGTACTGCACGTATTCGCCGACGCCCGATCCGCCGGAGCAGATCCTGATCCCCGACACCGTCGACCCTGCGGCCGAGATGGCACGGGCCGCGGCGAAGCACCACGCAGAGAAACTGGCCGCCGAGAAGGCTGCGCTCGAGACCGGCTCTGGCTCCGGCTCGAGCGGATCCGCGAAGCCCTGACCCCAGAGATCGCCGCGGTTGGTACGAGCCCGAGCCAACAGCGCGAAGCGCTCGGAGCCCGAGCCCGAGCCCGATCTTCTCGGTCGAGTGGCCATCTTCGTCGTCAAGAGCTCGAACGCTGGCTCGTGACCTTTGCAAACCTCGGCCTCGTGGATTCGGAGCCCCAGATCCGGGCTCGGGCTCGGACTCGGGCTCGGCAGGCAACTTGTGCCTGACCCCTTCGCCTCAACCCAGCCGGACTGGGTCAGTCCCACGAGATCTGGAACGGCAACCGCGCCTGCGCGCGTGAATCGTCGACCAGCACCGAGAGCGGGATGCCGCGGATCAGCGCACGCACCGCCGGGAGGTCGAGCAGCGACAGCGGCAAGTCGGCCTTGGCGCCGAGCAAGCTGCCGAACCGCCCGAACAGGCTGGTCGGCAGGTTCGGGAGCTCGACCAGCTGCACACGCGTGGTGGGCGACAGCTTCATCCGCCGCTTCGCCTCGTCGATCGCATCGCCGAGCCCACCGAAGCGATTCACCAGCTTGATCGGCTTGGCCTGCTCGCCGGTGTAGACGTGACCGCGGCCGATCGCATCGACCTCGTCCTTCTTCATGCCGCGGCCCTCGGCGACCGCACCGATGAAGCGGCCGTACATGTAGCGCAGCTTCTCTTGCAGGTGCACGCGCTCCTCGGCGGTATAGGGCCGGAACATGCTCTCGGCGTCGGCGCGCTTGCCGCGCCTCTGCGTGTTGGTCGTGACGCCGAGCTTCCCGAGCAACCCGGAGATGTCGAACTTGCCGTAGAAGATGCCGATCGAGCCGGTGATCGTCATCGGCTCGGCGAAGATCTCGTCGCAGCCGGCGGCGATGAAGTAGCCGCCCGACGCCGCGAGGTCGCTCATCGAGCAGAGGATCGGCTTGACGCCGCGCGTGGCGAACACCTCGCGCGATACCAGCTCCGATGCGAGTGCGCTGCCACCGGGAGAATCGATGCGCATGATGATCGCGCCGACGGCGGGATTCGCGCGCGCGGCGGCGATCGCACTGACCAGCGTCTCGCCGCCGGCCATCTTGCCGAGGAACGGCACCGACTTTGATTTACCGTCGGTGATGTCGCCATCGACGTAGATGATCGCGATCGCGGGCCGCCCCCACCGTTCGGGCCGCTCGACCGAGGGCCCCGAGACCGGCAACACCTGGCCGATCTCTGCGGTGACCAGCTGGCTGATCTTGTCGGGCGGCGCGACCGCGTCGATCAGCTTCGTGTTCACCGCGAGATCGCCAGCGGAGAACGGGCCGGTGTCGATCAGCGCCTTGAGCTCGTCCTTGCCGAGCTTGCGCCCCGCCGCGACCTGGGTCAGCCACTGATCCCACAGCGAATCGAACAGCTCGTTCGTCATCCTCGCGGCGGTCGGCGTGGGGCCGGTCTCGGTGAACTGCTCCGGCGCGGATTTGTACTCGGCGATCTTCTCGAACTGCGGCGAGACGCCGAGCTGATCGAACGCGCCCTTGAAGTAGATCGTGGTGCCGGCCATGCCGGCGAGCCGCAGGCCTCCCGCCGGGTCGAGGTAGATCTTGTCGGCGGCGCTGGCGACGAGGTAGTCGCGAGCTGTGCCCGACACCATGTACGCGAAGACTTTCTTGCCGGCCTTCCGGATCGCGAGCAGCTCCTCGCGCAATTCCTGAAGCGTCGCCCAGCCGGTGGCGACGCCGTCGAACGTGACAACGAGCGCCTTCGCGGTGGGATCGCGTGCGATCGAGCGCAGCCGCGCGACCAGGTTCGTGGTCTCGCGGAGCCCGATCGAGCCCTCGAGCTCGATGCGCTCGATGTGATCTTGCGGACCGAGTACCGACGCGGCGCCGATCGCCGACGACCGCACGACGAGCTGACCGCCGAGGAAGTGCCGCGACTTGGTGTCGTCGCGCAGGCCGGTCGCGAGCGTGGTCACGCCGAACGTGCCGAACGACACCTCGAGCCCGAGCGTCGCGCGAATGTCGCGACCGCCGACATCGTCGCGCCCGGTCGGCGAATCGACGAGCACGTGGAGCTCGCGGGTCTCGACCGCCGCGTGCACGAAGAAGCCGCGTGCGATGCGTGCCGACAGCCGGCTCCAGCCGTCGAGATCGAGGCGAGTCCCGCCGAGCCGACCACCGATCGCGAATTCGAGCTGGTCGGTCGCCAGCGGACGGATCATGGTCTCGAGCTCGTAGCGCCGCTGCACCGGCGCACCGGCGATCGGGCCGGTCGCGAGATCGCGCAGCACGGCCCCCACCGCGAACCGGTTATTCGCGCGCGCGGAGAATCCGAGATCGAACGTGTCGACGCCCTTGAGCCTGCCGTCGTCGACAAAGTGGTGCCACGACACGCCCAGGCCCGCGCCCTTGCCGAGCGCGGCCCCGAAGCCGAGCGTGAACCGGAACGGCTCTCCCGGATCCGGCTCGAGGTTCGGACGCGACGGGCGCAGCCACTCGAGGCCGATGCCGAGCCCGAAGCGCGGCAACAGGCCGCCGCCGCCGGCCATCGCGAAGTAGGTGCCGAAGCCCTGCCCCGAGCTGGTCGCGACGTCCGGATCCTCGATGCCGAGCACCAGCGCGAGCTCGCCGCCACGCACCAGCGGCAAGCCTCCCGGGTTCGTCGACACCACGCGGCCGTCGAACTCGCCCGCGAGCGGTGCGGCCGGCAGCGCGACACCCGAGGTGGGTTCCTCGGCGTAGCGCCGGTCGACGTTTTGCGCAGCAGCTGGATCGACAGCAGCGGCGACGGTGACGAGACTACAAACCGTGGCCGCGACGAAGGCGATCCGCATGGCCACGGACGGTAGCAGAGTGTGGATCGCCGGATTTCGCGCAGACCCGCGATCTGCGCGATACTGGCCACGTGCCGACGCCGACCTTGCTGGAGCAGCACCCGCTGCTGGTCAACCTCGAGCCCGATCAGCTCGAACACCTCGCGCATGCGGGCGAGGTCGAGAGCTACAACCCGGGCGAGGCGATCGTCGTCGAGGGCAGCCTCGGCGATGCGCTGTTCTTGATCCTCTCCGGTCAGGTCGCCGTGCATCGCGGCGCACAGACGTTCGCGACGCTGCAGGGTGGCGAGTACTTCGGGGAGATGTCACTCGTCGAGCCCGCGCCGCGGTCGGCGAGCGTGACGGCGATGTCGGCGACGTTCTTGTTCCGGCTGCCACACGATGCGCTTCGCGGGCTGATCAGCGACGACGCGAGCGCCGCATCGATCCTGCTCGTCCAGGTGGTGAAGACGCTGTCGGAGCGCCTGCGCAAGGCGAACCAGATGCTGTCGAGCGTCGACCTGCTGGCCGACTGGCTCGCCGGCTCGATGGTCTGACGTCTGACTAGAGGCCGTCGTTCGCGTTGGGCAGCTTGAGGCCCTTGTTGCAGTTCATGATCTTCTTCGCGAGATCCGCCTTCAGCTTCGCGACCGACGTGCCGTTGCGCAGGCTGAGGTAGAGATCCTTCGCGCGCTGGTACAGGCCCTTGCCGTACAGGGCATCGGCGTAGAGCGTCTTCGCGCGGAACTGCCAGGCGCCCGACGTGTTCGCGATCGCGCGCTTGGAGAGATCCTCGGCGCGCTGGTTATCGTTGGTGCGGAACGCGACCCACGCTTGCTGATACTGCGAGATGCCGGTGTAGCCCTTGATACCCTCGAGCTTCTCGTACATCTGGCGCGCGGCTTCCCAGTTGTTGGTGCGCTCGAACAGCGCGCCCTGCTTGAGCAGCGCGTTCGGATCCTTCTCGTTGATCGCGACGCGCACCGGCGGCTTGCGCACGTTCACGGGCGGCTTGTTCGGTGGCGCGGGGTTGCCGGGCGGATCGAGCTTGAGGCCCGGGCCGGCCGCGCCGCTACCAGTGTCGTTGTCGGCCGAGCCGCTGCCCATCGCAGCGGAGCCGTTGTTCGGCTTGATCTCGGGCGTCTCCGACTTGATGACGGGTTGCTCGGGTGGCGCGACGCCTTCGAGCTTCGACGGCGCCCGTTGATTGCGCTCGCCCAGCGCGACGTAGAGCAGCGCCCCGACGCCGCCGAACAGCAGCGTCGCGAGCAACAACCAGCCGAGGATGCCGATCGCGCTGCGCTTCTCCGGTGCGATCGGCATCGAGGGTTGCGAGCCCATCGTGCCCATCTCGTAGGTCGGTGCCGTGCCGGCGCGGGCCGGCGCGACTCGCATGCTGTCGAGCGACGAAGCTGCGGTGGCGACGATGGGCTCGCTCGCCATCCGCGCCATGGCTGGCAGGCTCGACTGGCCGGTGGCCATCGTCGGGCCAGACCACGACCCGGAGAGCGGCGACATCACATCGCCCGGCAGCGCGGAGATGCCACTGTGGGTGGCCGCGCGCATCTGAGCTTGCGGCGGACGGACGATGCCCTCGTCGGTGATGCGCATCGACAGGCCCGGGTTGAGCGTGGCGACCACGTTCGCGTCGGTGGTCATGCCGAGGATCTGGGCGACCGCGACGCCGCGGCCCGACAGACACTTGTTGAGCTCGTACTCGAGCTTCTCCATGGTTTGCGGGCGATCCTGCGGAGCCCGCGCCATCGACGCCATCACGAGATCGCTGACCTGCGCCGGCAGATCCTTGCGCACCATGATCGGCGGCGGCGGATCCTGCGTCGCCTTCTTGGTCAGGATCTCCATGAAGTTGTCGCCGGAGTACGGCGGGACGCCCGTCGTCATCTCGTACATGATCGCGCCGAGCGCGTAGACATCGCAGCGAGCATCGGCTGCGCGCCCCGCAGCCTGCTCGGGAGACATGTATTCGGGCGTGCCCATCGCCATGCCCGGGCTGGTCAACCGGCGCTCTCGCGCGGCCTCGGCCTCGGTGGTCTTCGCGATGCCGAAGTCGAGCACCTTGACGACGTCGGCCGCGCCATCGCGCGCGATCAGGTACACGTTCTCGGGCTTGAGATCACGGTGGACGATGCCCTGCGCGTGCGCAGCGGCGAGCGCGCGGCAGATCTGGGTGGCGATCTTGAGCGCGCGCGCGACATCGAGGGCGCCTTCGCGCTCGATGATGCTGCCGAGCTCGACGCCCTCGAGAAACTCCATCACGAAGTAGACGCTGCCGTCACC
>JACCYD010001129.1 GCA_013696695.1 Deltaproteobacteria bacterium
ACACCGACCTGACCGTCCATCTGGATCGGCAGCGAGTACAGCCGATCGACGCCGGTGCCGCGCGGCAGCGTCGCCAGCGCGAAGTAACCGATGTTGCCGCTCGCATCGAGCTTCTTGAACGCGGCGCGACCGTTCGCATCGGCCTTCTCTTGCATGACGACGACGCTGTCGTCGGACGCATAGCCGACCAGCGTCACCAGCTCACCAGCGGGCGGGCCACCGGGGGCACCCGGCTTGGCGGCCAGATCGTTGTAGGTCAGGCGCACCACGTAGGTGCCGGCCTCGGTGTCGCGATCCTGGCGCGGTTGCCCGCTCAGCTTGCGGGGCTCGGGCATGCCCTGGGGTCCGCCCTGCGGTCCACCCTGGGGTCCACCACCTTGGCCCATCGCCATGCCACCGGCACCGAACGGCTTGGTCGACAGCATGACGCGCACGCCGCCCGACGACGGCACCGGAAACGGTTCCGAGATCTGATCCTTGCCCTCGGCGTCTTTGACCTTCGCGCGAACGGTGTGGCCGGCGGTCAAGCCGGTGAACACGGCGCGGCCCGTCGCGTCGGTGCGAGCGACCGTGGGCTGATCGTTGACCAACAGGGTGACGTCGGTGCCGCTCACGGGTGCCGCCGGCGAACCGGCGACCACGCGCACGCTGACGCTACCTGATCCCATCGTGCCGTCGGAGAGTGGCTTGCCAAGCGCCGCGGCGGGCGGCTGAGCAAACGACGAGGGAGCGAACGCGACTGCCGCGAGCGCCGTGAAGATCCATCCGGTGATGCGAGCCGTCATGGCGTCGCCTCCTTCGCGCCGTTGTTCTCGGCCTTGCCGTCGGCCTCTGCAGCGACCACGTCGGCAGCCTTGCTCGCGCCGTTGTCGGTTCCGTTCGCCTTGTCGGCCTTCGCGGCAGCCTTGTCGGCCTCCGCTTCAGCCACATCGTGCTTCGCCTCGGCCTTCTCGGCCTTTGCATCAGCCTTCGCATCAGCCTTCTCGGCCCTTGCATCGGCCTTCGCATCCTGCTCGACCTGCTCGGCCTTCTCGGCCTTGTCGTCGGCGTCGGCCTTCTTGATCGCGATGATCTCGTCAGCGCTCGCAGGCACGTCCTCGGCATCGAGATCCGTCGCGAGCGCGGCGGCCTTCGCGGCCTCGGCAGCGATGGCCGGAGACGCACCCGCCGCAGCGGCGGAGCGTGCTGCAAGTTGAGCGGCGGCGGCGGCCTTGTTCGGATTCTTGCGCTTCGCGAGCCCGGTGTGGGCGCTCTCGACCTTGGCATGCATCGCCTCGACCTCCGCGCGTGCACGTACCTCGCGCTGGATCTGCGCGCGGACCGATTCGCCGCCGGTATCGAGCAGCTTGATCACCTCGATCGCGCGCAGCCGGTAATTGCGGACCATCTCGTCGAAGTCGCGCTTCGTGAGCTTGCCCATCTGGGCATCGAACTCGGCTTCCTTGATCGCCTTGAGCAGCGTCTTCTTCTCGCGCTCGAGCTCCTCGCGCGCGCTCTGGGGCAGCGTCCATGAATCGGGATCGTGATCGGTCTCGGGACCGACCGCCGATGCGCCGGTGCGGAACAGCGCGTAGACCGCCGCGACGCCCGCCAGGTACGCGAGCATCACGTACACGACCGACGCGGTCAGGTGGAACTTGTTCTGGATCAGGATGAACAGCCAGCCGAGCCCGAGGACTCCGAGCGCACTGCCACGCCAGACCCATTTGAGCGATGACTCGCTAGTCGATCGCATGGCGCTTACTCCGTCTTCGAAAGCTCGTCGTCGAGCTTGTCGGCGTAGTCATCATCCTCGACGGCGTTGGCTGGCGGCTTGCTCGCTGCGGCGACAGCGCGACCGCGCCCGACGTAGCGGCGACCGACGACGAACAACAGGCCAAGCCCGCCGACGATCGCAAGCCCCGACACGATCCAGATCGCGTTGCCCTGCGGTGTCAGCACCGCGCCGGTGCCGTACTTGCCAACGTACCAGGCGAGCACGTCGTCGTAGGCCTTGGCGCGACCATCATCGGTCTCGAGGTCGTACTTCGAAATGCCCTTCGCATCCTTCGCCGCGATCAGCTCCTGGACCTGGCCACGCAGCTTCGCCGCCCAGCCGCACTTGCAGTCGAAGATGCTCTCCTTCGGGCAATTGCACATGCAACGCATCTCTTGCATTGCACGCTTCTCGGTGTCGTTCTGCGGGCGGTTCATCGACGGGTAGCCGATGCCTGAATCGCCCATGCCACCGCCTGCAGAGACGTGCTCTGCCTGTGCGTTGGCGGTGCCCGGCATCGCGACGACACCGCCGGCGATCAACAACGCGATCAACACCGGACCGACTGATCCGGCTGATCCGGCCGATCGACCCAACGTCCCCACCGACGGGCCGCGACCACCGGGGCGGCGACTGATCATCCGGTAGACGAAGCCCATGATGATGCAGAGCATCGTGCCGATGCCGACCATGATGGTGCCGATCCATACCCACGTGATGAGCGGGTTGATGTAGACGCGGAAGTTCGCGAGCTGGCTCTCGAGGTCGTAGCCGGTGAGCACGACGTAGACGTCCTCGGTCGCGCG
>JACCYD010001157.1 GCA_013696695.1 Deltaproteobacteria bacterium
CAGGCGATGCACGATCGGCTCGCCGCCGACGGCAACGGCTCGGCGCTGTTCGAGCAGTGGGCCGCCACGCTGGCCGCGCCGCTCGGCCTCAACAACGACGTCGCGGCGGAGCGCTTTGGCTTCACCAACTTCGTCGCATCGCTGCCGCGCCGCCCCGGTGATGGGCTCATCGATCTCCAGCAGGCAGGCTTCCGCGCCTCGGCGTTCGTCAACCGCATCGATCTCAAGAAGTCGGGCACCTGCGGCGAGAACCGCGTCGTCTTCACCAAGGAGACGGGCGTGTTCGACTTCGGCAACCGGATGACGATGATCTTCGAGTTCAACGTCCCCGACGACGGCACCAACTGCCGCACGATCAGCGAGCGCTGGAACGCGCTGCGCGGGCTCGAGGGCGAACCGCTTCGCGCGGCCACGGTCGCGCTGATGCTCGAGCGCACCCAGCCGGCGAACCTCAACCAGTTCCGCACCAACGACTTCATCCAGGCGCCGTTCTGGGAGCTCCGCGAGTTCCATCTGGTGGCGGGCCAATTGGTGCCGCACCCGGTGGCCGACACGCCGCCGTTCGCGCTGCAGGACGACCCGGAGTTCCGGCAGTTCGTGATCGCGAACGCGTCGCGGTTCAACGTCGGTGCGCGCGAGGGCAACATCATCCCGCTCGAGCTGCTCGGCGCCGCGAGCAACGCGAGTGGTCAACGCTTCGAGTTCGGCAACCTGATCCCGTCGATGCCGGGCCTGACCGCGAACTTCAACATCATGACCTGCTCGGGCTGCCACCTGACCGAGACCGGAACGGGCTTCGTCCACGTCGCCGAGCGGCTCGAGAACCAGCCGAGCAACCTGTCGTTCTTCATGCGCAGCGAGCTCGAGTTCCGGGCCACCGTGCTGCAGAGCGTGCTCGACGCCGCCCAGCCGTGAGCTGATTCCCGGATCGCTTTCGCCCTACACTGCGGCATGGCGAGCGATCCGGGTGTGTTGTTGTTGCAGCTGTTCACGCCCGAAGCGCGGGCGAATCCGTATCCGATCTACGCGCAGCTTCGAGAAGCGGCGCCGGTGATCAGGTCGCCGATGGGCGGCTGGATGGTCACGCGCTACGAGCAGGTCGATCGCGTGCTGCGGAGCTCGGCGTTTCGTACGCCGCGCGGCTATCGCGATGTCAACGACCCGGCCGGGCCGCCGCTGTTCGATCCGGACGGGCTGCTCACGCTGCATCGGCGGAACTGGGTGCTGTTCCAATCCGGCGAGGCGCATACCCGGCTGCGCAAGCTGATCATGAAGGTGTTCACGCCGCGCGCGGTGCGGGCACTGGTCCCGAGGATCGATGCGCTCGTCGACGAGCTGCTCGCACCGGCGATCGAGCGCGGCACGATGGAGGTCGTCGCCGAGCTCGCGTATCCGCTGCCCGCCACGGTGATCTGCGAGCTGCTCGGGATCCCGGCGGCTGATCGCGAGCGCAACCGCGCGTGGGCGGCTGTCGTCGCCGCGACGATCGATCCGATGAACACGCCGGCGCAGCGAACTGCGGCCGAGCAGGCGATGGCCGAGTGGGATCCGTACATCCGCGCGCTGCTCGCCGACAAGCGCACCCGTCCCGGCACCTCGCTCCTCGACGACATGCTCGCCGTCGAGGATGACGGTGCGCGACTGACCGAGGACGAGATCGCGGCGAACGCGACGTTCCTGTTCCTGGCCGGCCACGAGACCACGACCGGCCTGATCGGTAATGGCCTCTACGCCATGCTGAAGCACCCCGCGCAGCTCTCACTGCTGCGCGAGCGCCCCGCCATGCTCGAGAACGCCGTCGAGGAGCTGTTGCGCTTCGACTCGCCCGTCCAGTTCGCGCCGCGTGTCGCGATCGAGCCGCTCGAGATCGAAGGCGTGACGATCGAGAAGGAGCTACCGCTGATGATCGCGCTCGGGTGCGCGAACCACGATCCGCGGCGGTTCGAGCGTCCCGACGAGCTCGATCTCGCGCGCCAAGATCCCAAGCCGCTCTCGTTCGGTGGCGGCCCGCACTACTGCGTCGGTGCGGCACTCGCACGCGTCGAAACGGCCGCCGCGTTCGGCAAGCTGATCGCGCGTGCGCCCACGATCGAGCTCGAAGCCGAGCCCGCGTGGCGTGCGGTGCTCACGCTGCGCGGCCTGCAGGAACTACGCGTCCGCCTGGCCTGAACATTCGCGCGCTTGCGCGCCGGGGACAGGATCCACCCCTCCAACGCGTCGAGATCACGAGCGTTCTGGCCCGAAACGCCAAATTGGTTTCGGCGTTCGCGCGAAAAACCGATTTGGCGTTTCGGGCCAGAAAGCCTGTCGTGCAGCGAACCTACGGGGGTGGATCCTGTCCCCGGCTTCTAAGCATGCTGAATCACGAGGCGGCGTTGAGGACTTCGCCGAGCGCGGTGACGAGCGTGTCGATCTCGGTTTTCTCGACCACGAACGGCGGCGCGAGCTGGATCGTGTCGCCGCCGTAGCGAACGTAGAAGCCCTTCGACAGCATCTTCATCGCGACCTCGTACGGCCGCTTCGCTGGCTCGCCGGGAATCGGATCGATGGTCAGGCCGGCGGCGAGGCCGTAGTTGCGGATGTCGGTGACGTGCTTGGTGCCCTTGAGCGAATGCACCGCGTTCTCCCAGTACGGAGCGAGCTCGGCGACGCGCTCGACGACTTTGTCGCGGACGAGTAGATCGAGCGCGGCGACGCCGGCGGCACACGCGACCGGGTGCGCCGAGTACGTGTAGCCGTGGGGGAACTCGAGCATGTAGTCGGGACCGCCCGCCGCCATGAAGGTCTCGTAGATCTCCGTCTTGACGATCACCGCGCCGAGCGGCTGCACGCCGTTCGTGACCTGCTTGGCGACGTTGAGGATGTCGGGCGTGACGCCGAACGCCTGTGCGCCGGTGAACGCGCCGGCCCGGCCGAAGCCCGTGATCACCTCGTCGAAGATCAGCAGGATGTTGTTCGCGGTGCAGAGATCGCGCAGCCGCTGGAGATATCCGACCGGCGGGATCACGACGCCCGCGGACCCAGCGAACGGCTCGACGATCACGGCGGCGATATTCGAGGCGTCGTGCAGCGCGATCAGGCGAAGCAGATCGTCAGCCAGCTCGGCGCCGGTTTGCGGTTGACCGCGGGTGAAGGCGTTGGCCTTGCCGTAGAGCGCGAGCTGCGTGTGTGGGAGATGATCGGCTTCGAGCGTGCCGCCGAACATCTTGCGGTTGGGGCCGATGCCACCGACAGAGATGCCGCCGAAGTTGACGCCGTGATAGCCCTTCTCGCGGCCGATCAGGCGCGTCTTGGTGCCCTGCCCCTTCGCACGCCAGTACGCGCGGGCCATCTTGAGCGACGTATCGGCCGACTCGGAGCCCGAGCCGGTGAAGAACACGTGCGACAGCCCGGTGGGCATCAGCTCCTTGATCTTGTTCGCGAGTGCGAAGGATTGGGGATGACCGAACTGGAACGCCGGGGAGTAGTCGAGCGTCGAGATCTGTTTGGTCACCGCCTCGATGATCTCCCGGCGCGCGTGGCCAAGTCCGCAGCACCACAGGCCCGACAGGCCATCGAACACCTTCTTGCCATCGGTGTCGGTGTAGTAGCAGCCCTCGGCGGACACGAAGATGCGCGGGTTGGCCTTGAACTGACGGTTCCCGGTGAAGGGCATCCAGTGGGCCTCGAGCCAGGCACTATCTGTCCGGAGTTTCGGAGGAGCGTCACTCATTGCGCCCGACCGTAGCTGATAATCGGCAGGTGCCGCCAGGGTTCCGGTATTTCGAGCTGGTCGACGATCGGACCGGGCGATACGTGTTCTGGGAAGTCGCGATCACCGGGACGGTGCTCGAGCTTCGCCACGGCCCGGTCGGAACCCCGGGCAAGCACGAGCGCGAGACCTGCGCGTCCGAGTCGCTCGCTCAGCACGAGTACCAGCTGCGCGTCGATGCGCATCTCGCCGAGGGCTACCGCGAGGTCGCCGATCGTCGCCTCGATGCGCGCACGCGGGCACTCGAAGCTGCGATCGAAGCCGACCTCGATGATGCGACCTCCTACATGGTCTACGCCGATTGGATCGAGACGCTCGGCGATGCGCGCGGCTCGCTGATCAACGCGCAGCTCGCGGCCGAAACCGATCCGGAGGCGGCCCCGCGCGCGGCCGCATTTCTCAAGCAGCACGAGGCGCTGTTCCTCGGCCCGCTCGCCGAGCACGTCGGCTACGACGGTGCGGTGATCGAGCCGACCTGGCGGTACGGCTTCATCCGCAAGGCGAAGGTCACGGTGCGCGAGCAGTTTCACCCGACTCCCGCCAGCGTGTTTCACGCGCTGCTCGAGCATCCATCCGCGCGCTGGCTCGACGAGCTCGTGATCGCGACCGCGGACAACACGTCCGACATCAAGGCGCTCGTCGACGTGCTCGCCTGGACCGCTCGTCCATCCCTTCGCTCCCTCGAGATCGGCGAGGTCGGCGAGCGCGCGGATCCCGCGCGCGACGACGATCCGCACTACTGGCGGCGCGAATCCGCCGATCTGTCCCGCCTGTGGACTGCAGTCCGTGGCCTCCGCCGCCTGGTGATCAAGGGCGACCCGGAGCGACTCGGATCGCTCGCACTGCCCCGGCTCGCTCACTTCGAGATTCACGCGCAAGAGCTGTCCGCCGACGACATCGACGCCATCGCGAGCGCGGCATCTCCCCTCGAGCGGCTCGAGCTGCGGTTTCGCTGGCCACTCGGTCCCGACCTGGCGGAGTCGCTGCGGCCGATCTTCGATGGTCCGCTGATCCGTGGCCTCGATCACCTCGCGGTCACCGGTGTCCACCGCACGCACCTCGCGGGCACCGATGGCGTGTGCGCGGCGATCGCACGCATCCCGCGCCCGGCGCTGCGCACGCTCGATCTGTCGCACGGGCAGATGACCGATGCCGGTGCCGAGCTCCTCGCGGCGAGTCGACTCGACCTCGAGATCGTCGACGTCTCGAAGAACCAGCTGAGCTATCGCGGCGTCACCGCGCTCGACCGGATCGCGAAGCTCGTGATCAACGACCACTGACGATCGCGCTGTTTTCGCGACGGGTGGTGTGCCAGCCTGCCGCGTCATGAAGGTCCGGTACGTCATCCTCGCAGCGGCGATCGCCGGCGCCGCGGCGACGTTCCTGCCGTGGGATGCGTTCGATGGCTACTCGATCGACGGCCGCTCGAGCCGCGGCTGGGTCAGCTTCGGCGCGTTCCTCGTTGCCGGCGCGTGCGCGCTGTACCGACCGAGCTGGTGGATCCGTGGCGTCCTGATGCTCGCCGCCGGGGTCGCGGTGGCGATCGCGATGATCAAGATCCGCGAGCAGACGATGTTCGTCGAGCTCTATGCGTCGTCTCCCGATGTCGAGATGCGCAAGCTGACGATCCAGATCCGGCCGGGCCATGGCGTCCATCTGGTGATCGGCATGTCACTCCTGCTCGTGCTCGGCGCCTTGATGTGGAGACCGTCTCGCCCCGGCGAGCAGCCGCCGCCGAAGCTGCCGCGCGCGCGGATCGTCTAGGACGCGACATTCGCGTCGTAAGCGGACACACCGTCGACCTCGAAATCGACCCGTTTTGTCCGGTTACCAGAAAACCTGCGCGAATTACGCAACAACTAAGCTGCACCGAGCGCGGTGGATCGCGCTGCAGCTCGTCCTGCTCGAGCGATACGCCAGCTACAGGTTGAACGTGGCGCGCTTGAGGAACTGACCGCGGCCTTGCTTCTGCTTGCCGACCCACTTGTCGCCCTCGACGATCAGCTCGCCACGCGAGAACACGTGCGACGGGCTCGCCGGGACCTTGCGGCCCTCGAACGGCGAGTAGTCGACGCGCATGTGAAGCGTGTCTTTCCCGAGGACCTTCTCGCGCTTCGGATCCCACACGACTACATCCGCATCCGCCCCGATCGCGAGCGAGCCCTTCTTGCCGTACATGCCGAAGATCTTCGCCGGCGCGGTCGACGTGATCTCGACGAACCGGTTGATCGAGATCTTGCCGGCGACGACGCCTTCCCACAGCAGGTGCAGGCGCGTCTCGACGCCCGGCATGCCGTTCGGGATCTTCGAGAAGTCGCCGCGACCGAGCTCCTTCTGATCCTTCATGCAGAACGGGCAGTGATCCGTGGCCACGACCTGGAGATCGTAGTTCTTGAGGCCGCGCCACAAATGATCGTGGTGATGCTTCGGCCGCAGCGGCGGCGTGCACACGAAGCCCGCGCCTTTCCACTCGTCACCCGGGTCACCGCGCAGATCGTCCTCGGAACAGAACAGATATTGCGGGCAGGTCTCCGCGAACGTCGGCAGCCCGCGATCGCGCGCTTCCATCACGCGCTCGAGGGCGCGCTGTGCCGACAGGTGCACCATGTACACCGGCACGCCCGCCATCTCCGCGAGTGCGATCGCACGCTCGGTGCCCGTGGCCTCGGCAACCTCGGGGCGCGTCAACGCGTGGTAGACCGGCGCGGTGTGCCCCTTCGCGAGTGCCTGCTGCACCATGACGTCGATCGGCAACCCGATCTCGGCGTGCATCGTGATCAGCGCGCCGAGCTCGCCGGCCTTCTGCATCGCCCGGAAGATCTGCTGATCGTCGACGAGGAACACGCCCGGGTAGGCCATGAACATCTTGAACGACGTCACGCCCTCGCGAATCATCGAGGACATCTCCTCGAGCGTCGACGGATTCGCTTCCGTCATGATCATGTGGAAGCCGTAGTCGATCGCCGCCTTGCCCTCGGCCTTCGCGTACCAGGTGTCGAGGCCAGCCCGCATCGAGCTGCCCTTCGACTGGATCGCGAAGTCGACGATCGTCGTCGTGCCGCCGTGCGCGGCCGCGACCGTGCCCGAGTCGAAGTCGTCCGACGAGTTGGTGCCGCCGAACGGCAGATCCATGTGCGTGTGGCAGTCGATGCCGCCGGGAATGACGTAGCTCCCCTTCGCATCGATCGTCTGATCCGCGGTGCCGTTCGGAATCGTGCCGAGCGCGGCGATCTTGCCGTTATCGATCCACACGTCCGCGACAAACGTGTCCGATGCGGTCACCACGGTGCCGTTCTTGATCAGAGTGCGCATGTGTTGTCCTCGTTCTGTGGCTGTCGGATCACGATGCCACGCGCTTCGAGCGCAGCGAGCCATCGCAGGATCTGCCGGTCGGTGATGTCGTCCGGCATGTAGTCGGACAGCTGCTGATGCGTGACGTGGCCTTGCCGCAGGCCGAGGGCGATCAGCTGCTCGCGTGCGCCTCTATACCAATCGCGGCAAGCCACGGCTCACTTGTCTTCGGTCAGGTCGCCGTACGCGTCGGGGCGGCGGTCACGATAGAACTGCCAGGTGCGGCGCACTTCCTCGATCATGTCGAGGTCGAGCTCCGCGACGACCAGCTCGTCCTTGTCGCGCGCCGCTTGCGCGATGATCTGACCGCGCGGGTTCACGAAGTATGACTGGCCGTAGAACTCGCCGATGTTCCACGGCGCCTCGGTGCCGACGCGATTGATCGCGCCGACGTAGTAGCCATTCGCCACCGCGTGCGCGGGCTGCTCGATCTTCCACAGGTACTCGGAGAGCCCGGCGACCGTCGCCGACGGGTTGTAGACGATCTCGGCGCCGTTCAAGCCGAGCGCGCGAGCACCCTCGGGGAAGTGGCGGTCGTAACAGATATACGCGCCGATCTTCGCGTAGCGCGTCTGGAACACCGGATAGCCGAGGTTGCCCGGACGGAAGAAGTACTTCTCCCAGAAGCCCGAGGTCTGCGGGATGTGCGTCTTGCGATACTTGCCGAGGTACGCGCCATCGGCGTCGAGGATCGCGGCGGTGTTGTAATAGACGCCGGCCGACTCGCGCTCGTAGAGCGGAACGACCATCGCCATGCCGTACTGCTTCGCGATCGGGACCAGCTTCTCCAGCGTCGGACCGGGGACTGCTTCGGCGGCGTC
Source organism: Deltaproteobacteria bacterium (assembly GCA_013696695.1). Taxonomy (GTDB): domain Bacteria; phylum Myxococcota_A; class Polyangia; order Haliangiales; family Haliangiaceae; genus JABFXX01. The sequence goes on from JACCYD010001157.1 coordinate 7,924, forward strand.
GTACCAGCGCTTGTCCTGCCCGGGACAGAAGTACGGACCGTTGAAGATCTCCTGCAGGCACAGGATCTGGACGCCCTTCTTGCCGGCGTCGTGAATGATCGGCAGGTGCTTCTCGAGCATCGCCGCCTGGATCTCGGCGACCGACTTGTTCTCGTCGTTGATCGGATTCGAGGCCTGGATCAGGCCGCTGATGACTTTGCGTGCCATGGCTTGTTCTCCTGGGAACTAGTTCGTCACGAGGCCGGAGGTCTCTTTCGCGATGTCGCCCTTCCAGGTCTCGACGTCGCGCGCTTGTGCTTTTCCTCCCGCCGATGCCGCACGCGCCGCTTCCTTGGCCTCGCGCGCCGACTTCTGGCGATCGACGAGATCGTGGTGCGTCGTGAAGTACGGCAGGCTCTTGCCGACAAACTCGCGGATGTTCGTGAACTTCGAGTCGGTCATGAACTTGCCGAGCTCTTCCTTGAGCTCGCTGATGATCTCGTAGCCGCGGAGCATCGCGCCGGTGCACACCTGGACCGTCGACGCCCCGAGCAACATGAACTGCGCCGCGTCGGTGCCGGTCTCGATGCCACCGATGCCGCTGATCTCGACGCCCGGGTTCGCACGCGCGACTTCCATCACCTGACGCAGTGCGATCGGGCGAACGGCCTGACCGGAGTAACCACCGGGCACGCTGTGACCTTCGACGGTGGGCAGCGGACGGAACGTCTTGAGATCGATGCCGGTGACCGAGAGGATCGTGTTGATCATCGCGATGCCGTCGGCGCCGCCGCGCAGTGCTGCGCCCGCCGGAACCGTGGGGTTGCCGACGTTCGGCGTCATCTTCGCCCACACCGGAATGCGCGCGACTTCCTTCACCCAGCCGACGACCTCTTCGACGATGTCGGGGTTCTCACCCATCGCCATGCCCATCTTGCGCTCGGGCAAGCCGTGCGGGCAGGACAGGTTGAGCTCGAAGCCGTCGACGCCGGTCTCCTGGACCTCGCGGACGATCCGCTGCCACGCGGCCTTGTTGTACTCCTCCATGATCGACGCGATCAGGATCTTGTTCGGGTAGTTCTTCTTGAGCTGCTTGCAGTCGTCGATCCAGTCCTCGTAAGGACGGTCACTGATCAGCTCGATGTTCTGGAAGCCGATCACCTCGTTGCTCTCGCGACCGCGATGCTTCGCGTAGCGCGGCGCCGTGTTGATGACCTTGCTCGCATCGAGCGAGAACGTCTTCGCGACCATGCCGCCCCAGCCGAGGTCGAACGAGCGTGCGATCACCTTGCCGTTGGTGCCGGGAGGACCCGATCCGAGAACGAACGGGTTGTCGAACTTCATGCCATTCACAGTGATCGACAGGTCAACGGTCACGTCGGCTCCTCGGGCGGGGATTGCGGAACTGGAAAAAAGTCTGGCTAACATAGCCTCGAAGGGGGGTTCAACGGGGTTCTGCAGACCCGCTATCGCAAGGCGCCGCGTCCCCGTACAATCGCTGGGATGCGTGCGCTACTCGCGCTCTTGTCGGTCGGGGGAACCGGGTGCCAGCTCGTGTTCGACCTCGAGTCGAACGAGCCCGTCAACGCGCCGCTCGGCTGCTCGCCCGCCTCGATGCTGACCGACGGCTTCGAGGGCATGGGTGATGTCGGCACGCCGTGGACCGCCACCAACGTGGCCGGAGC
>JACCYD010001188.1 GCA_013696695.1 Deltaproteobacteria bacterium
TCGCGGCGACCTTGCGATCGAGCTCGCGATCCGTCGACAGCTGCACGCAAAATCTGCGGACCCAGCCAACGCCCCACATCGAGTTGCCGGCGGCGAGCACCGCGCCGACGCCGATCGCCATCGGCAGCGCGACCAGCGCCCAGGTCGCCAGCACCGCGAGCGCGCCGCCACCGGTGTGAACGACATCGACGACCGCGAGCACGAGGCCCGCTAGCAGCGTCACACCCAGCCCGCTCGCCATTCCGGAACGATACGGAGTCTCGGACATCGCGTTGTCGTTACCACACTAGCTGCGGCGGATCTCGACGAGCACGCCCTCGACGAATCGGGGATCGACCTCGACATCCTTGATGCCACCGAGGATCGCATCGAGGTCGCTCAGCCAGCCGTCGATCAGCTTCCCGAGCACCGCGCCCGAGGCCGCGAGCTGCGCTGCGCCGAGCCGCTTGCGGATCGCTTCCTCCGCCGCGAGCCGCGCCGGCTGGGTCAGCTTGCCGTTCGAGATCGCGTGATCGCGCAGCTTGGTGAGCTCGGCCTGCGAGAGTGCATCGCCGATCAGCTCGCCGCCGATCATGACGCGCGCGAGCGCCGTGCGGATGTGATCGTCGAGGCCCGGCCGCGGTTCCGGCGCCTGACCCATCGCGACGACATCGACCCCGAGGCTCTCCACCATGGCGACCCGGAGCGTGAGCCCGGTGAGTAGCTCGCCGGCGCGTCGTAGATCGGCTTGCGCTTCGAACGGGCGCAATCCCGGTGATGGCGGATCGTCGGCGGCGCGCGTGAACAGCGGGCGCGGCGAGCACAGCCCGGCCACCAGCTCCTTCGCCGGAGAGCCCGCGGTGACCGACCGCGCCGCGAGTGCCTGCGCGAGCCGCGCGAGCTTGAGCGTCACCGTGTAGCCGACGCGGAACAGTCGCGATAGCGCGATCGTTCGGAGCGCCTGCTGCGCCTTGACGATGTCACCGCGGACGATGGTCTCGAGACCGAGCGACAACGTCGCCGCCGCGTACAGCGCACCGCGCCGCACCACCTCGGCCTGGCCCGGCTTCGCGCGTCCCGCAGCGAGCACCTTGTTGACGAGGATCATCACGGCACCCTCGAGACGGGCGGCCTCGACCGGGTCGTCGATCGAGCCCATCGCACGCGCGAGGAAGCTGCGTCCGAGCACTTCCTCGGCGACCACGAGGGACACCGCCGCGACCTCGTCCTCGGGGATCTGGTCGTGAGTGCCTTCGCCGACGCTGACCTGCTCGAGGTCGAGCGGACGGAACAGGTCGAGCGCGTCGTAGAAGTCGACGAACCCGAGATCCGCGAGGCGCCCCGAGCGCCAGCGATAGCTCTGCTCTTCGAGGTACGACGGGAGCTCGGCGCGCGCGTTCATGACCGTGTGGCGCGCGAGATCCTGATCTCCGCGATACAGATCCTCGACGACCTGCTGGACCAGGCGCTGGCTGTCCTCGTCGCCGAGGAACTCGAGGATGAAGAAGCGGTCCGGCGTCGCCATGCACGGCTTCTCGTCGTAGCCATCCTCGGTCTCGACGCCGGGCTCCGGCTCCTCGCCCATCGCGACGTCGTAGACCTTGACCTGCCGCTGCAGGATCAACGCGCGCAGCTCGGCATCGAGGTTGCCCCACACGTGGGTCAGGTTCTCGAAGCCGGTATCGATCAGCGACGCGAGCCAGGGCCGCAGCGGGACGATATCGATCTCGTCCTTGTTCCAGCCGTCGAGATCGAGGCAGCCCTGGATCTGCGACGGGGTCGCCAGCGCGATCAGATCCGATGCGTCTTCGAAGCCGACCTCGTGCACGAGCTCGAATACCTCGCTCGGCGACAGCGCGGCGACCGCGCCCGCTGCGTCGTCCGAGGACAGCAGGGCATCGATCCGGCGCACGCCGCGCGGGGCCGCGAGCTGGGCGCGCAACCGCGCCAACGGACCGCTCGGGGGGAGATCGCGCTCGGACATGCGGCTCCTATAGCAGACCGCGCTCGACCGCGACACGCACCATCGGGCCGCTCGACAGGCTAGGGTGAATCGGTGGGTGCGTTGCGTGCTGCGGTCGAACGGGCGCTCGCCGAGCTGGGCCCCGGGCTCTATGGCGTCGCGTGCTCGGGCGGCGCCGACTCGATGGCGCTCGCTGATCTCGCGATCGACATCGCGGGTGGCTCGCACGTCGTCGTGCTGACGATCGATCACGGCCTGTCGGTCGGGTCCGAGCGAGTCGCCGCGGACGTCGCGGCGTGGGCGCGCTCGCGCGGTGCGGCTGGCGTGATCCGACGCGTCGACGTCGAACGCCGCGCCGGCTCGGGGATCGAGAGCGCTGCACGCGACGCGCGCTACGCCGCCCTCGACGAGCTCGCGGCAGAGCTCGGCCTCACCGCCGTCCTCGTCGGTCACACCGCGCGCGATCAGGCGGAGACCGTGCTGATGCGGATCCTTCGCGGCACCGGCCCGGCAGGTCTCGCCGCGATGCCGACAGCGACCCTTTCACACTCGTCGAACGACGGTGATCCCTCGGTCCCGATCGTCCGCCCATTGCTCGCGATCGATCGCGACGCGATCGACACCTACGTCGCGGATCGCGCGCTGCCGATCTGGGACGATCCGATGAACGTCGATCACGCGCTCGCACGGGTCCGGATCCGTGCCGCGATCCTGCCGATGCTGCGCCGCGAAAATCCGATGGTCGATCACGCGTTGCTCCGGCTCGCCGCCAGCGCCGCCGAGTGGCTCGCGGTGATCGACGGCCTGGCGCGACCGTTCGCGCGATTTCCGATCGACTGCGCCGCGCTCGCGCAACACCTTCCGGCCATCCGCAAGCGCGCGGTCGCGCTGGCGCTCGAGCACCACGGCATCGGCTGGGACACTACCCACCTCGACCGGATCGATCGCCTG
>JACCYD010001208.1 GCA_013696695.1 Deltaproteobacteria bacterium
CGACCATTCGGCTCGGCGACCACGAGATCGGAGATCCCGTCGCCGTCGAGGTGTACGAACGAGAACGCGCCGGGATTGCCGACGCCACCACAGCCGAACGCGGTGTCGAACACCGCGTCACCGAGGCCGCGCGCGACCCACAGTTGACCGGCCATCACGATCATCTCGGGCTTCGCATCGCCGTCGAGATCACGTGCGCTGAACGACCGCGTGCCGGCGAACGGATACATCGACTTCGGCGCGAACTGCGCGGCCCCGTCGTTGCCCATGACGCCGAGATCTCCGAAGCCCGTCGCGTAGCCGAGGTCCTTGTTGCCATCGCCATCGAAGTCGATGGCCTGGAGCTGGCTGATCATCCCCGGCGCCGGCGTGAACACCGAGCGCGGCGCGGCGAACCCGATCGTGATGTCCGTGCGGTGGACCTTCACGTGATAGGTGACGACGACATCGCTCGGCGTGCGCGCGACGACGTCGACGACGATGTCGCCGATCGGCACTGCGACGGCCAGCGAGCCCTCGACGCTTTGCGCGCCGCCGATCTCGATCGTCGCCTCCGGATCGTTGGCTTCGGCATGGATGTCGAGCGCGCCGGTCCCGTAGCCGACCACGACGTCGTAGTCGGTGATCGCGGGATCGAAGGCAGGCTCGAGCGTGCCGGCGGAGACGCCGATCTCGACGATCGAGAGCTGGCGCTCGTCGGTGATGCCGATCAGATCGGCACAGCCGCAAAGCAGGACACAGACGGTAGCGCGTTTCATGTGCGGTCCTCGAGCTCCGAGCGCGGAGGTTTGGTGGGAGAGGCCGGCGGCTTGGGCACCGACGGCTTGCGGCGAATCACCGGGGTCTTGTTCGACGGCTTCGATGGCTTCGAGGCTGGCGTCGGCGCAACCGCGGGAGGCGCGGGCGCGGTCACCGGAGCTGGAGGCGCGGGGAGCAGCGGCGTCGGCGGCTCTCGCGATGGGGGCGGTGCGGGCGGCGGTGCGCTCGGTGCACTTGCCGCTGCGATCTCCGACGAGCCACCACGGGTCGCCGCGATCGTGGCGACGACCGCGAGTGCAGCACCGATCGCGATCGCGGCGACGAGCCCGCGCCGCCGCTTCGGATCCGCCGCCCGTGCGATCTGGCCGACGCTCGCACCGAGCGTGGTCGCGGCGCGACGGATCAACACGCTCTGCGTCGGCACCGGAACATGTGCACCCTCGCAGGGCACCGAGCGCATCGCTTCGAGCTCCTCGACGAGCCGCGGTGACGACAGCGCGCGATCGGCCGGTTGCTTGGCGAGCATGCGATGAAACAGCACCTCGAGCGCGCCCGGCAACTCGGGCGCGAACGTGCGCACCGACGGCGGGGGCGCTTGCGTGTGATTGCGAAACGCCTCTGCGATCGTGGTCGCCGCGAACGGCGGCTTGCCGGTGGCCATCTCGAAGCCGACGCAGCCGAGGGAGTAGATGTCGGCGCGCCAGTCCACCGAGCCCGAATCGCCCCACTGCTCGGGCGCCATGTAGGCAGGCGTGCCCATCGTGCCGACCGTGCGCGGCCCGCTGGCGTCCGACAGCTTCGCGATGCCGAAATCGAGCACCTTGACGCGGGCGCGATCGCCAAGCGCGGCATCGGGGACGAGGTAGACGTTGTCGGGCTTCAAGTCGCGATGGATGACACCCGCGGCATGCGACGCTGCGAGGACGCTCGCGATCTGGTGTGCGATATCGACCAGCTCCGCGGTCGGGATCCGGCCGGTGCGCTGGATCCGGCCCGCGAGCGATTCACCCTCGAGCAGCTCCATCACGAGGTAGGCACGCCCGTTGTGGAAGCCGACATCGAAGATCTTCACGATCCCCGCGTGCTTGATGCGACCGACGATCCTCGCCTCGTTGAAGAAGCGTTGGACGTGCGACTGATCTTGGGAGATCTCTGGCATCAGCATCTTGATCGCGACGCGCGTCTGGATGCCCTGGTGCTCGGCGAGATAGACCTCGCCCATCCCACCCTGCCCCAGCAGGGAAACCACGCGAAAGTTGCCGACAACCTGATCGATCACTGCAGGAGTTGCATCGACCGGCTCGCCCGAGCATCAAGGGGCGAGTTAGTGTTGTTCCGAACATGATCTGCAGCTCGGGATGAAGCTCGCGGCAGGCACGCGCCTGGGGCCGTACGAGATCGAGCACGCGATCGGTGCCGGTGGGATGGGTGTGGTCTATCGCGCCGACGATTCCCGGCTGCGTCGCAAGGTCGCGATCAAGGTGTTGCCGTCGGCTGCCGGCGAGAATTTTCGGCGGTTCGAGCGCGAGGCCCGCACGATCGGCGCCCTCAACCATCCCAACTTGCTGACGCTGTACGACGTCGGCACCCACGACGGTACTCCGTTCCTGGTCACCGAGATGCTCGATGGCGAGTCGCTGCGCAGCCGGCTGGCGAAGGGCAAGCTCAAGCTGCGCGAGGCGATCGTGATCGCGGCGGATGTCGCGCGCGGGCTCGGTGCCGCCCACGACGCGGGCGTCGTTCATCGCGATGTCAAACCCGACAACATCTTCCTGACCACCGAGGGCCGCACCAAGATCCTCGACTTCGGGATCGCGAAGCTGCGCCGCTCGACGCTCGAGATGGAAGCCACGACTGCAGATCCCGACATCGCGCACGAGCCAACGCAATCGCCTCAGACGGCTGATACCGGCATGGTGGTCGGCACGCCAGGCTACATGGCGCCCGAGCAGCTCGACGGCGGCAAGATCGACGAGCGCACCGACATCTTCGCGCTCGGCGTCGTGTTCTACGAGATGATCGCCGGTAAGCGTGCGTTCTGGGCCGAGAACGCCGTCGAGGAATCGTATGCGATCCTCAAGGCGACGCCGGATCCGCCGAAAGGCGCCACCAAGTCCGCCGCGCGCGTGGTGATGCGTTGTCTCGAGAAGCGCCCGGATGCGCGCTTCCAGTCAGCGCGCGATCTCGCCTTCGCGCTCGACGAGCTCGACGCGTCGACGGATCCGATCGCGCGGATCTCGAAGACCGCGATCGCCGACGACCGGTTATCCGCGGTGACGATCCGCGATGCCTCGCCACCCGTGATGGTGACCGAGCGGTCGCGCAAGCTGCGGCTCGTCGGAATCGTCGTGCTGCTCGCGATCGCCACCGGGCTCGCAGGTGTCTTGATCGGCCGCAAGCTCGCCGGGCCGCGAGGGTTGACGCCGGCGTGGCCGGGCGTCGTCGAGGGCGGCGCGGTGTACCGGCGCGTCACCTATCACTCGCAGCCGACCTGGAGCGCGCGCCTCGCGAACGATGGCCGCTCGGTGATCTACTCGACGACTCAGGGTGGCAAGGAGCAGGTGATGCGGATGCAGATCGACACGCCCTCGATCGCTGCCACCGGGATCGCCGGCCGACTCGTCGACATCTCGCAGAAGGGCGAGCTCGCCATCCTCACCGACGACCTGCCCGGCACCGGCGGCACGCTGTCGCGAGTGATGGAAGGTGGAGGGCCGCGGCCGGTCTCCGATCGCGTGACCTCGGCCACCTGGCTGCCCGACGAGACGCTCGCCGCGATCCGCGAGGAGCTCACGATCGAAGCGCCACTCGGCACGGTGATCGTCAAGCACACCGCGGGAAAGCTCGCCATGCTCCGCGCGTCGCGCGATGGCAGTGCGTTCGCGTTTGCCCGCCACCCGGCGAGCGGAGACACGCAGGGGCACGTCGTGATCGTCGATCGCAGCGGCACGCAGATCGCCAGCTCGTCGGAGCAGGCCGGCATCGAGGGCATCGCGTGGTCGCTCGACGGCAGCGAGGTGTGGTTCTCGAATGGCCCGACGATCTTCGCGCTCGATCGCCGCGGCAAGGAACGCGTCGTGCTGCGCGGCATCATCCGTCAGGTGCTGGTCGACGTCGATGCCGGCAAGATCCTCGTCGCGCCGTCGGACGTGCGGCTCAAGATGTTCACCGGGCCGCGTCGTGGCGGCAGCTATCGCGAGGTCGGCTGGTTCGACGCCAGCGAGGTCGATGCGGTGTCGCGCGATGGCGCGACGATCGCGTTCGTCGAGGCGGGCGGTACGGGCCTCACCAAGGATGGCTATGCCGCGTTCCTGCGTCGTGCCGACGGCCTCGCATCGCAGCTGACCAACGCGTATCGCGTCGCGCTGCTTCCCGATGCATCGGCGGCGATCGTGGTGTCGGGTGCAGACAAGCTACTACGCGTGCCGACCGGCGTCGGGAAGCCCGCGCCGCTGTCGCTCGGTGCGATCCACAGCCTCGACATCGGCGATCGCATCGCGATGGCGTGGTCCGGCCAGCACGTCGTGGTTCGTGGAGCGGAGACCGGCAAGTCGATGCGGCTGTGGCG
>JACCYD010001210.1 GCA_013696695.1 Deltaproteobacteria bacterium
GTGCCGCTCGCCGAGGTGCTGCAGCTCCTCGACCTCCAGGAGCAGTCAGGCGTGCTCACCGTCGAGCGCACTGGTGCGAAGGTCGAGATCTACTTCCGGCGCGGCCGCGTCGATCAAGCGATGGCCGAGGGGGTTCCCGACGAGTTCTTGCTCGGCCGGTTCGTCACCGACGCCGAGCTGATGCCGCGCGGCGACTTCGAGGCATTCCTCGACGGCACCAACGTCAGGACCAAGCTGCTCGGCCAGCAGCTGGTCAAGCTCGGGCACCTCGCCGAGGCTGATCTCAAGGCGTGCCTGACGCGGCAATCCTGTGAGTTGATCTACGAGATCTTGCGCTGGCGCCACGGCCGGTTCCGGTTCGCCGCCGGCATCGAGCTGCCGCCACCCGTGATCGATGCCGCCCTCGCGCTCGACGTCGAGTCGGTGCTGATGGAGGGCTACCGTCGCGTCGACGAGTGGCACTTGATCGAGCGCGCGATCGACAACTTCGACGTCGTGTTCCTGCGCAACGAGGACTCCGTCGCGCAGATGGGCCGCGGCCGGCTGACGCGCGAAGAGCTCGCGGTGCTCGAGCTGATCAACGGCAAGAACACGGTGAAGGAGATCATTCGCAAGTCGCGGATGGGCTCGTTCGAGGTCAGCAAGATGTTGTACCGGCTGCTGAGCATCAAGCTGGTGCGCCGGCGCGTGCTGCCCGTCGCGGTATGAAAGCGTTCATGCGCGCCGCGGGCGGGGACGAGCACGCCCTGCACGGCCCGCTCGCGACCAGCCTCGGCGTCGTCGCCGATCATCTGGGCGGCCGCACGCGCGGCACCTACGACCGGATCGCGAAGCTCGATCGCGAGCGCACGCCGGGCGAGCACGCGTTCGATCGCGTCGAGCTGCTCGAGCTGATGATCGGTGCCCACACCCTGCTCTGCGATCCGCCCGAGCCTGTTCGCAAGCTGCGCCGACTCGCCGCCGGACCACATCCCGCTGCGAGACAGATCGGCGAGCTCTGCGACTGGCTACGAGCGTGCCGGGATGCCGAGGTCATCTACGACCTGTGGCGCTCGACTCACTCGTCGATCTCGTCGTAGCGCTCCGTCGGCGCCATCGGCTGCGGGTCCCCTCGCATCACGAGCCGCAGCCGAGCAGCGAGCGCCGGCGTGCCACGCGTCAGATCGGCAGCCCGCGTCATCGCCAGCCCGGTCAAGGTTCGCAGCGATCGCATCGCCGGTGTGACCTCGAACAGATCGTCGGACTCGAGCTGTTCGAGATCGATCGTGTGAACGGTCGCCCACATCGGGATCCCGTAATCGATCCGATCGGTCGCGCCGCTCACCAGCTGGCAGCTCGCGAGGAACCCGCGCTCGTACGCGAGCGGCAGGACCAGCTCGCGCAGCGGACCGAGCCACGTCAACCCGTGCTGCTGGACGAGGCGCATCGCCCTCCGGTGATAGTCCTTGTCGCGCTCGAGCTGGAACATGATCAGCTCGCCGCGCGGATCGCCGAGCGCGAGCAACGCATCGGAGAGCACGCGCCGCACCTGATCGTCGCCGGGATTCGCGTAGACCTCGGCGTAGAGCTCGGCGATCGGATCCGGCTCGCCCATGCCGCGAACTATACGCGGCGACGACGCCCGGAACCCCGGCTACGCCGGCGAGAGAGCACGATTCCAAGCACCAGGGTGCCGAGCGCGAGCGCTCCGGGTGCACCGGTCGTCGACGAGCAGCAGCCGCCGTCGGCGTCGGTGTTCGGAGTCTCTCCATCGTTCTCGTCGTCGCATGACGTCGAACAGCCATCGCCGTCCTCGAGGTTTCCGTCGTCGCACACCTCGTCGGCGTCGAGCTCGCCGTTGCCGCAGTTCGGCGGACGAACGCTCGGGTAGACCACGCACACGTCGTCGAGCGTCCAGCCACCCATCTGCAGACCTTCATCGGTCTCGATCTCGAACCGCAGCTTGACCTTGCCGGCAGCGGCGTAGGGCGCGAGGTCGAAGTCGACGAACCGCCACTCGCGATCGATGTGGTTGGTGCCGTTACTCTGCGGCTCCGTCGCGCTCGCGCGGTTGCTCCACACTTCCTCGCCATTGATCAGGATCCGCGCGTTGTCGTAAAAGCCGTCCTCGACACCAAGCCAGCGGCGCAAGTGGAGGCGCGCATCGGTGCGGCCTTCGAGATCGATGTCGATGGTCTCGGCGAACGTCGACGACTGCTTCGCGTACGCACCGTCCTTCGACAGATCGGTACCGAACACGCGCGTGCCACCGAACGCGAGCTTCGGATCGCTCGCGAGGCCGAGAGGCTCGCCGACCTCCCAGTCATCGCCTGTCCCTCCGGTGGTCCAGTCCGAGGAGCGCTGCTCGAAATCGGCGCACCACAGCGGCGCGGTGTAGCCGACGTAGAACTCGTAATACTCGTCCGCCGGGTTGTTCGGATACGACACCGACGAGCCGTTCTCGAGCGTGACCGTCACCCGGTACTGGATGACGCTGCCGCTCGGCTGCTCCGGGATCGAGCCCTCGAACACGTTGGCGCCGGCTGCGAGATCGAACTTGGTGGTGTCGCCACCGCGCAGCCGCCACTCGACCTCGGCCTTCGCCACTGCCGGGCTCGGACAATCGCCGCTCGGCGGCGTGACATCGAGCGTGATCGCGAACTGGTCGCGCACCGGTGCGTTGATGCCGGCGGTGACCACACCGTCGGCGAGCCCGTGCGCCTTGAACACGGTGTTCAGCTCGCACTGGTTCGGCGTGCCGTTCGCCAGATCGCCGTCATCGTCGTCGGAGACCAACGCCTCGGCATAGCTCGACGGGATATCCGACGCGCGCTGCAGGATGCCGTAGAAGATCTCGACCGTCTTCGCGTGCCCGGCCTCGGCGCCGAGCTTGGCCTCGAGCGCCTTCTTGACGTCCCACATCGTGCCGCCGATGATCTCGCCATCGTTGTGCACCTGGCCCGTGGTGTCCTCGGGCCAGCGCTTATCCTGCGCCGGGTCGAGGTTGCGCATCGGCGCGTTCGACAGGAAGAAGCCGCGGCCCATGCCTGCATCGTTGGTGAGCAGCGCCGAGAGCATGTCGGACATGCCCTCGGAGAGCGCGCCGTCCCACGAGCCGACGCCTTCGATGATCGCGTGGTTGTGCAGCGAGTGACCGAACTCGTGATAGACGACGTCGGCGAGCCGCGCCGTGTTCTCGCACTGGCTGCTCTTGCGATAGAAGTGGATGTCGTCGCCGGTCGAGTACGCGTTGCAGGTCGAGCCCTCGTTGACGCTGACGCTGAGCGTGGCGTCGAGCCACGGTAGGTTTGGATCGAGCCGCGTCTTCGCGAACTGCTTGACGATGCCCGCGTGGACGAATGCCGCGAGCTGCGCATCCGCGGTCTCGCTCGTCGCCATGCTCCACGTTGTTGAACCGCCCGCTGCGAGCGTCAGCGAGCCTGTCGCCAGCGAGCCGCCGGCATTCGAGATCGCGACGAACGGTCCGCGTAGTGCGGGCGCCACGGTCGCCGAGCCGGTGCCGGCCCACGTCACCGTGCCGTCGAACGTCGATGTCGCTGCGGTGCCGCCGATCGAGTGATTGGCGAACGGCGCCGGCTTTGCCATCCGCATCGCGCCGGGATAGCGATCGGGGACGTCGAACATCACCTTGCCCGACCCGAAGTGCAGCCGGTTGGCTGGCGCGGCGACCGAGACATGCGGCAGCGCCGTCGAGCCGACCATGATCAAGCGATCGCGCTTGAACGTGAAGCCGATCGATCCGCCGAGCACGCGCAGACCATGCGCGCGCTGTGCGAAGCCGACGCTTCGCGTGTCGCCGGCGCCGCCGAGCCGGTTCGACACCAGCTCGAAGTCGGCGCTCGACGAGCCCGGCGCGAGCGTCGCGATGTGCTGCGCGAGGAATGTGCGCGCGGCGGCTTCCGCGATCGCGGCATCGGTCACCGCCCCCGGTGCAGCCACGCCGTGTCCCCACATGCGGAGCGGCACACCGGTATCGCGATCGATCATCGCGGTCATCTGATGGACATTGCCCCAACCGATCGTGCGACGAGCGCGAGGCCCGCGGTCCGCACTTACGGTCGGCGCATCGGCCGACTTCTGACCAATCACTGCACCACTGTCATGGATCGAGACGGCAGACAACGCTGCCGCGATCCCGAGCGTACGCATGCGCATCGGAGCCCCCCTTGTTGAGCGACTCCATTGCACACAGTGCCATCGTGGTCGGCTACGCGACTGCCATGACATCGAGTGGCGTACGCGATACCCCTAGTTGACGCCAAGTCAACAAACGTTGCCGACGGTTACTGACGGCATGTCAACAGTGCATCGGAGTGCACCAGACGTGCAAAGGCCCGCGCGATCTGTGAGATCCGCGGGCCGAGAGAGAACGTAACGAGGAGATCTACGGTGCTGACTTGCGGCGCCGCCGCCAGAACACCATGCCGAACGTCAGCACGGACAGCGCGAGCGCGCCTTCCACGCCATCGCTGGCCGAGCAGCAGCCGCCGCCTTCGGTCGAGCAGCTCGCATCGCAGCCATCGCCGTCGACGCGGTTGCCGTCGTCGCAGCTCTCGCCGTCATCGACCGTCTGATTGCCGCAGGTCAGGCCGACGCCACTGGCGCGAACGACGCACACGTCATCGACGGTCCAGCCGCCGAACGCTAGACCCTCGTCGGCCTGGAGCTCGAACTTGAGCTTGATCTTGCCGCTGGCCGCCTGGGCCTTGAGGTCGACATCGTGGAACACCCACTCCTTGTCGATGTGGTGGGTCCCGCCGTTGTCGGTGGGGCTCTCGAAGTTCGACCACACTTCGGTGCCGTTCGCGAGGATGCGAGCCTGATCGAACACGCCATCCTCGACCGCGAGGTGGCGGCGATACTGGAGGCGGATGAACTCCGAGCCACCGGTGTCGATCTCGGGCGACTCCGCCGTCGCGGTCGCGCGATCGCGATACGCGCCGTCGCTCGTCAGGTCGATGCCGAACGCCAGGTTGCCGCCGAACGCTTCCTTCGGATCGTTGGAGAGGCCTTCGGGAGCCGCGACCTGCCAGTCGGAGGTGTTGGTCCAGCCCTCGGCCTGGCTGTTCTCGAAGTCCCAGCACTTGATGGCCTCGACCGGGCCGACATAGAACTCGTAGAACGGGTCGGCCGTGTTGTTCGGATAGCTGACGCGGGTGCCGTTCGACAGCGCCATCAGCACGCGGTACTGCACCACGGAGCCATCGACCTGCTCGGGGAGATCGGCGGTGTAGCCGTCGGCGCCTTCGACCATCGGGAGCTGGGCAACCGCGGCGCCGCGGAGCTTCCACTCGATGTGTGCGGAGGTCACGGTCGGTACTTCGCACGACGTGTTGGCGGGCATCGGTGCGCCCATCGTCACCTTGTAGGCGTCGCGAGCCGGCGAGCGCAGCCCGAGCGAGACCGCGAGGTCGGCGAGGCCGTGGGCGGCGAACACCGCGTCGATATCGCACTGGTTCGGGGTGCCGTTCTCGATGTTGCCGTCGTCATCGTCGGCGAGCAGGGCTTCGGCGTACGACGACGGGATGTCGGACGCGCGCTGCATGATCGAGTACGAGATCTTGAGCCAGTGTTCGTAGCCGATCTCGTCGCCGAGGCTGGCGAATAGCGCCGTGCGGAGATCCCACAGCGTGCCACCGATGATCTCGCCGTCGTCGTGCACCTCACCAGTGGTGTGGATGCCCCAGATCTTCTCGCCGCCGGCCGGGTTGAGCTCGCGGAGCGGGTCGTTGTCGAGGAAGAAGCCGCGGCCCATGCCGGAGTCGTGGGTGATCGCGCTGGAGAGCCAGTCGGAGATGCCTTCCGACAGCGCGCCGTCGAACGAGCCGACACCATCGATGATCGAGTTGGCGTGCAGCGAGTGGCCGAACTCGTGATAGACGACGTCGCTCAGGCGGCCGGTGTTCTCGCACTGCGCGCTCTTGCGGAAGAAGTGGATGTCGTCGCCGGTCGAGTACGCGTTGCAGCTCGAGCTCTCGTTGACCGAGACCGAGAGCTGTGCGTCGAGCCAACCGAGGTTCGGGTTGAGGCGCGCACGGGTGAACGCCTTGGCCTGGTTCGCGTAGACGTACGACGAGATCTGCGCGTCATCGAACTCGGTGACAGCCTTGCTCCACGTGAAGGTGCCCGCGTTCGGCAGGTTCACCATCTCGGCGACGCGCGCCGCGCCAGCCTTGTTGGTCACCGACACGAACTGGCCGATCGGGCTCAGCTGGACGGCGGTCGCGGCCGTGCCGGTCCAGGAGATCGTGCCGTCCGCGAGGGACTGCACCGTCTGACCACCGATCGTGAACCGCGCGAACGGCGCCGGCTGCGGCGAGCGCGGTCCGTGCGGGCCGCGATCGGCAACGTCGAACAGCACCTTGCCGCTCGCGTAGCGAATGCCGCTCTTGCGAGCGATCGGCGCGCCGGACACGGCGTCGACCCAGACGACCCAGGTGCCGGGTTCACCGAGCGCGTCGACCTCGAGCTGCTCGGCGAGGCGATAGTCGATCGAGATCGCGCCCTTGAGGCGCGGGCGAATGATCGGGAGGATGACGCGATCGCCCTGCATGTCGCGCGGCTGCACCAGAAAGCCGTCTTGGCCGAGCCAGCGGACGGCGCTCGTCTGCGAGGCGACCCGCGACAGGCCGGCGCCGACGTTCGGCACGCTGACGTTCGGCAGTGCCGTCGAGCTCACCATTGTCAGTCGATCCG
>JACCYD010001238.1 GCA_013696695.1 Deltaproteobacteria bacterium
CGGTAGCAGGAGTGCCAGGGCTGCTTGATCCGGCTTGCCGCCCGCGTGCCGGAGCCGCGCCTCGTCGGCGATGCCGTGGCACTCGTCGTACACCGGCTCGATCGCCTCGGCGAGCAGCACGCGCAGTAGCTCCCACGCATCCGCGTTGTCCTCCGGTCGATCGATCGAGTGATCGCGCGTGTCGAGGATCCACACGCCGTGGTCCCCGTACCCGTGCTCGCGCGCCGAGCACGCGATCTCGTGACACCGGATCATCGCGCGCAACGCGAACGGCAACCCACCCGCCGAGATCCAGTACGGCAGCGCGGCGAACAGCGGACACATCTCGAGCGTGACCGTCGCGGCCTCGAGCTCGACGTCGAGGGGTCGCGGCTTGTTCGGCGCCTTGCCGTGTTCGAGCGCGCGCTGGACGATCGGCTGCCAGGCCGGCGGGTTCCGCCTGGAGCCTAGCTTGACGTGCTTCTGATGATCCTTCTGCGCCCAGTAGTAGGCCGCCGACTTGCGCGCCGCCTTCGCATCGATCGGATACGTCAAGCTGACGCGGTCGAGTAGCGCATCGCGGGCCTCGGGGTTCGGGCGCTTGCGCGACGCATAGACCCGCGCGCGCAGCTCGGGCGTCCAGGCGATGCCATCGACGAGGTCGG
Source organism: Deltaproteobacteria bacterium (assembly GCA_013696695.1). Lineage (GTDB taxonomy): Bacteria > Myxococcota_A > Polyangia > Haliangiales > Haliangiaceae > JABFXX01. The sequence continues at coordinate 645 of JACCYD010001238.1, forward strand.
TCATCGCGGTCATTTCATCACGCCGGCTTGGCGGGGCGTAGCATCAGCAAGCGATGCTTGTTCGCGAGCGTGGCGAACGTTCTCGTCCGGCGAGCGAGTCGCGCGAACGCTTTCGCCGCATCGTCGGTGCGCACGGCAAGGAGGTCCGTGCCCCACAACTTGCGGCGAGCGTCGTTGGTCGCGGTGTGTGCGAGCGCGGCCTCGTAGATCTTCACGCCCCCCGCGGCGCCATGATGCGCGAGCGCGCTGAGGAGATCGTCCGCTTCGACCGCGGTGTTGGGCACGCGAGTCAGGAGCTCGACCGCGACGTCGACCGGTGCGACCACAGTGTAGCGCGCGAGGGCCTGGACGAACAACTCGGTGAAGCCCTCGGTCAGCGCGAGCGCCGGCTTCGCTGCGGCCTTCGCCCATTCCGGCTCGTCGGGAAACGCGAACGCCAGCATCAACAGCAGACCCTGCTCGCCGGGTTTTCCGCGGCGAACCGCCAGCCGCGCTTCGTCCGCGATTCCGTGGCACTCGTCGTAGACCGGCTCGATCGCTTCCGCGAGCATGCCGCGCAACAGCGTCCAGGCATCGGCGTGGTTGCTGGGATGTTCGACGCTGTGGCTGCGCGTCTCGACGACCCACGCACCGCCACCGATGCGCGTGCGATCCGCGTTGACGATGCCGTGACACCGGATCAACGTGCGCAACGCGAACGGCAACCCTCCTCCGCTCAGCCAGTACGGCATCGCCGCGTAGAGCGGCAACAGCTGGAGCGAGACGGTGGCCGCCTCGACATCGATGTCGAGCGGACCTTGCGGAGTCGAACCGGCGCGCGCGACCGCAACCTCGACCGCCGATCGCCAGGTCGGCGGATTGCGCGCGCCGGCGTGTTTCACCTGCTCGACGCGATGGAAGACCGGATACCGGGCGAGCGCGCGCGCGGCCTGCGGATCGATCGGATGCGTCAACTTCGAGCGCGACAGGTGCGCCGCCAGCATCGCGGGGTTCGCGATCCGCCGCGATGGATACACGCGTGCGCGCATCGCCGGCGTCCACGCGATGCCGGCGATGAGCTCGCTCACCGCTCGACCAATCTGATGATGTCGGGGACGGAGATCTCGGGATCCGGTGGGGTGCGTTCCGTCGCCTCGTAAAACTCGTCGAGGAACGCGCGCAGCGTGATGCCCGAGATCGTCGGGGGCACCGGCGGCAACACGAGCAGCACCAGATCGCGATCGCGCACGAGGTCTTCCCCGAGCGCCGGTTGCACGTAGCGAACGTCGATGACGCGCGCGTCCCAGCGCTGGAAGCGGCGCAGCCGGGCCGACGCTTCCGCCGCGTGCTCGTGCGTGGCTCGTTCGGGATCGTTGACCTCGCCGAGCACGAACGGCGCACCTCGCTCGTAGAGGCTCGTGGCCGCCGCCTTCAGCAGCCTCTCGCCGAGCCCGTGACGCCGATGGGCCGTTGCCACGGTCATGTATGTGACCAGGCCGCAGCCGGTGCGCGGATAGCGCTCGTAGACGATGCCGCCGGCAATCGCTTCTCCGTCGAGCGCGAGGTCGATGTGGAGCTCGTACGCCGCTCGGCCACGGAGCGCGGCGTGCCAGCTCGCGAGCGGCTCGTGTTGCGCGGAGAACGCGTCCCAGTAGAGGCCGTACCAGAACGCGTCGATCCGCGGATCGTTGGCGGCGAGCGAAACGAGGATCAAATATCGTCGATGTCGTCGTGGCGGCGGGTGCTGCGACCCGCGCCGCGAACGCGTAGCGACTCGGCACGCGCACCGGCATCGGCGAACGTCGGATCGCGCTTCGTGATCATCTCGAAGTAGTACAGCGCCTCGCTGTCGTCGCCGATCGACTCGTAGGTCATGCCGATCTCGTAGTAGATGCTCTGCCGCTCGCGCTCCTGCGGCTCGGCGTGGAGGCCCTGCTTGAACTGCTGGATCGCCTCGGCCGTGTTACCCATCTCGCGCTGGCAAATGCCGATCATGATCCGGCACTGGACCTCGCGGATCGGTGCGCGCAGCGCCTTCTCGAAGGCCTTGATCGCCTCGTCGTAGAGGCCCATCTCCTTGTAGGCGAGGCCGAGATCGTAGTGCGTGTCGGCGTCACCCTCCTCGACCGGATTCTCGAGCATCACGGTGGGGCCGCGTTTCTTCTTCGGCGGCGCGTTGTCGCTGAGCTCGTCGAGCTCGTCGACCTCGACCTCCTCGATCTCGTCGAGATCGAGCGCCTCGGTGCCCTGCGAGTAGTCGTTCTGCTCGATCGACTCGGGGTGAGCTTCCTCGGCGGCCACGCCGCCCGAGGCGAGGCTCTCGATCTCGCGCAGCTTCGCGTTGACCAGCTTGTGGTGCGGGACGCGATCGAGCACGGCGCGCAGCACGTCGATGGCCTCGGCGTACATGCCCTGCCCGGCGTAGAAATCGGCCTCGTCGAGATCGTCCTCGACGTTGGTCTCGGCACGCGGCGCGCTGCCGGAATCGTCGAGGCCCGGCATCCCGCCGACGACGTGCGACGCGGTGGGATCGTACGGCGGCGTCTGCACTGCCTCGGTGCCGTACGGATCGTACGAGCCCGAGACGCCGAGATCGTCCTCGACATGATCGCCGGGATACGAGTCGGTGACCGACGACAGCGTCGGGTGTGCGGGATGCTCGGGGAGCTCGGTGTCGTCGAAGCCCGACACGTACTGCTGCGCGGTCTCGCCTTTCGGCACGGCCATATCGAAGGCGCGCGCCTCGTCGGGATCGAACGGCAGATCGGGATCCGCACCCATCTCGGCGGCGATCTCGTTGTCGATGCTGTGTCCGAGGGCGTCGTCGTCGAGCTGCGCGTCGACAGCGTCCGCACCACCGACGGTCTCGTCGCCCCAGTTCTGATGTGGCGGCGACGAATCCACGATGATCGGATCGTCGAGCTCGTCGCCGTGGTCGCTCTGGCGCGTGGACAGCGGATCGAACTCGAGATCGAACTGATCCTGATCGGCCTGCCAGCCCGATGGCGGTGCGACGGGCGGGCGCTGCGGCGTCGGGCTGCCATGGGCGACGCGACCGAGCAGCTCGTCCGGATCGAAGTCGTCAACCGAATCGCGACTCGCCTGGCCTCCTCGACCCCCGCCGCGCGTCCGCGCGACCCCGATCGCGCTCGCCGGCACCACCGGATCGGAGAGATCGAGATCGTCGAGATCGGCATCGACCGCAGCCACACCACCGCCGTCGTACGAGACCTCCGACGACACCGAGCTCATGCGCGCGACGCGAAGGCGGAATCGACGGGCGAGCTCGAACGCACCGGTATGCGTGCCGTTCATCGCGAGGAGCTCCTGCAGATACTGCTCGGCGCGATCGGGATCGGCCGGCGCGATCAGCTCGGCGAGCTTGAGGAGCTCGCCCTCGGCTTCTTGCTCGCGGCCCTGCCCGATGAAGATGTCTTTCAGCCGCTCGTGCGCCTCGACATTTTCGGGATCGAGCGAGAACACGCGGCGCAGGTGATCGACGGCCTTCTGGTGGAGGCCGTACTTCACGTAGACATCGGTCTCGGCGAGGATCTTCGAGATCTCCTCGGCGTGACGCTCGCCAGCCGCTGACATCTGCCGCGGATCGGGCGCGGGCTCCATGTCCGCCGAGAAATCGGCGTCGTCGTATTCGGGCAGCGCGAAGTCGACGCCCGACAGCGATTGCTCGTCGATCAGCGGCATCGACCCGGTCATCCGTTGCGCCGTGTTGCCGAGCGACGGCATGTCACCGGTCAGGTTGAACTTCGCCTCGTTGGTGGCCGCGCGGATCGGCGACGGCATCGGCGTCTGCATCGGCGTCTGCATCTGCGCATGCATCGGCGTCTGCAGGCGCGGCATCGGCGGCGGTGGGGGGGCCGACGCGCGAGCCGGCGGTGCGGGCGGAGCCGCGCCGACCGGTGCGGCTGCACCCTGACCGAAATACCCGAGCGCATCGGCGTCGGTGGGCACGAACTCGAGGATCTTGCGATAGACCTCGCCGGCCTTGTCCTTCGCCTTGTTCTCGAGGTGAACGCGCGCGAGCTCCTTTAGCACGCTGACCGTCTTCGCCTTTTGATCGAGCGCCTGGAATGCCTGGGCGAGCAGCGCGAGCGTCTCGATATCGCGTGGATCGTGCTTGAAGCACGCCTGGAGCTTCTGCAGCGCACGGCGCGGATCGTTGCGGCGCAGATAGAGCCCGGCGAGCTCGCGATTGAGCAGGTGGTTATCCGGCTTGTGCCAGAGCAAGCGCTCCGCGACCTTCACGAAGTCGTCCTGGCGACCTTGCCGGCGCAGCTGCTCGCACGCGACCTGGAACTCCTGGCCGGCGTCTTCGACGAGCCCTTCCTTCGAGTACAGCTCGGCGAGCTTGATGCGCGTCGCGATGTTCTCCGGATCGAGATCGACGAGCTTCTTGACCGTCGCGAGCGCTTCCTTGGTGTTGCCTTCGCGATGGAAATGCGCGGCGACCGACTCGAAGTGCTGCATCGCGTCCGACATCAAGCCGAGCTGGCGATAGAGCTCGGCGAGCTTGAGGATCACGTCGACGAGGCGCGGATCGAGCTTGAGGATCTGCTTGTAGACCGCGACCGCTTTGAGGAAGAACCCTTGGTCGTGATAGAAGCGCGCGACCTTGAGATACGTCTCGGTCGCGTCTTGCTTCGATCCCTTCTTCGCGTAGAGGTCGCCGATCTTCAGCCAGACGCGAACGTCTTTCGGATCCTCGTGGACAATGCGCAGGTACTCCTTGACCGCTTTGTCGATCTGACCCTTGTCGACGAACTTCCGCGCCGCATCCATGACCTTTTCTTTGTTGAAGGCCACGAGCGCTAGAAACCCTCGGGGATATGGGTGCGGCGCATCACAAGGGACAGACACACGGCAAAAATCCGTTGCCCGAACTCATTAATGCTACGGCCCGATCCTTCTGTGGGTCAAGCAAAAGGGTCAAAGAATCCCGCGCGTTACCCTGAGCACCAACATCCAACCTACGCACATGTGATCACCGGTCTGTCTGGATGTCAGGCAGCTGACCTTCGGTTCACGCAGCCGACGCCCGCTCGGCCAGCAGCCGACCCACAAACCCAGTATCGAAATCGCCGCGGATGAAATCCGGGTTGTTGATGATCCGGCGCAAGAACGGGATGTTGGTCCGGATCCCTTCGATCACCATCTCGTCGAGACAGCGTCGGGCCCGGCGCAACGCAGCGGGTCGATCGACGTCGTGGACGATCACCTTGGCGAGCAGCGAGTCGTAGTTCGGGGGGACCACGTAGCCGGCATACACGTGCGTATCTACACGCACACCGAGGCCGCCCGGCATGTGAAGCGCGGTGATCTTGCCTGGCCACGGCGCGAAGTTGTTCGGATCCTCGGCGTTGATCCGCAGCTCGATCGCGTGACCGCGCGGGCGGCGGGTCTCGTTGTGATCGAAGGAGAGCGGCTCGCCCGCGGCGATCCGGATCTGCTCGCGCACCAGATCGAGACCGGTGACGAGCTCGGTCACCGGGTGCTCGACCTGCAGCCGGGTGTTCATCTCCATGAAGTAGAAGCTGCCGTCGGTATCGAGCAGATACTCCATGGTGCCGACGCTGTGATAGCCGATCGTTTCGATCGCCTTGACCGAGGCGTCGCACATCTTCTTGCGCGTCTCCTCGGTGAGCACGGCGCTCGGCGCTTCCTCGATCACCTTCTGGTGGCGGCGCTGGATCGAGCACTCGCGCTCGTTGAGGTGCGTGTAGTGACCGTGCTTGTCGCCGATCACCTGGATCTCGATGTGGCGCGGCCTCTGGCAGTACCGCTCCATGAACATCTCGGGATTGCCGAACGCGGCCAGCGCCTCGGTGCGTCCCATCGACCACGCGTCGAGGAGCTTCTCCTTCTCGTGGACGATCTTCATGCCGCGACCGCCGCCACCAGCGCTCGCCTTGAGGATCACGGGGAAGCCGATCTTCTCGGCGGCTTCGAGCAGCTGGATCTCGTCGTGGATGCCGGCGGTCCCCGGCAGCATCGGCACGCCGGCGGCGGCCATCGCCGCGCGCGCACGGATCTTGTCGCCCATCAGGCGCATCGCATCCGGCGGTGGACCGATCCACGTCAGCTTGCACTTGCGACAGACCTCGGCGAAATCGGCGTTCTCCGAGAGGAAGCCGTAGCCCGGGTGGATCGCGTCGGCGCCGGTGACCTCCGCGGCCGAGATGATCATCGGCACGTTCAAGTAGCTGCTCTTCGACGCCGGCGGACCGATGCAGACCGCCTGGTCCGCGAACTTCACGTGCAGTGCGTCGGCATCTGCCGTCGAGTGCACGGCGACGGACTGGAGGCCCATCTCCTTGCACGCGCGGATCACGCGGAGCGCGATCTCACCGCGATTGGCGATCAGGACCTTCTTGAACATCAGGTGATCCGGAACAAGGGCTGCCCGTATTCGACCGGCGCGCCATCCTCGACGAGGATTCCGACGACCGTCCCACCGACATCGGCCTCGATCTCGTTCATCAGCTTCATCGCCTCGACGATGCAGAGCACCGCGCCCTTATCGACCTTCTCGTTCATCGACACGTAGTTCGGCGAGTCCGGGTTGGGCTTGCGATAGAACGTGCCGACGAACGGCGACGTCACGACGTGAGACTTGTCGTCCTTCGCCGGCTCGGCGGCGACTGCCGGGGCCATCGGGGTGGATGCGTGCATCGGCGGTGCGTAGACCGGCGCGGGCATCGGCATCGAAGGAGTGCTCGCGGTGACGCCACGCCGCACCGTGAGCTTGATGCTCTCGGTATCCAGGATCAGCTCGGACAGCCCATGCTCGGCGACGACCTCGGCGAGCCCGCGCGCCATCGCGACCATATCGGTGTCGCTATCAGCGCCTTTTTGTTTTCCCATGTCTCAAGACCTCTTCTCGGCTCGCTTCGCTCGCCGAATACGAGGCGTAGCTTCCACACGGGCCAGGGCTGCGTCCAGTCCCAGGT
>JACCYD010001255.1 GCA_013696695.1 Deltaproteobacteria bacterium
CCTCGAGATCGCCCATCACGTCGGCCTCGATCAGGTAGTCGGTGACGACCTGCGAGCCCGGTGCGATCGACGTCTTGACCCACGGCTTCGACTTGAGGCCGCGCGCGACGGCTTTCTTCGCGACGAGACCCGCGGCCATCAGCACCGACGGGTTCGACGTGTTGGTGCAGCTCGTGATCGCGGCGATCACGACGGAGCCGTGCGTCAGCGCGAACTGGTTGGACTCCGGCCCGGTGTGAGATTCGGTCGTCACCTTGCGCGAGGCACCGAGGCTGCCCGGCGCGGCGTGGCCACCTTCGTCTGCCCAGGTCTCGATCGCGGCGGGCTCGGCACCTGACTTGGCGCCGAGGATCGCAGCATCCGACCTGCGCCAGCTGCGACGCGAATCCCGGAGCGGCACGCGATCCTGCGGGCGGGCAGGGCCGGCGAGCGACGGCTCGACGGTCGACAGATCCAGCGAGAGCGTGTCGGTGAACCGCAACTTCGCGCGATCGTCGCGCCACAGCATGTTCTCCTTGCAGTAACGCTCGACGAGCTCGACCTGATCGGCGGACCGACCGGTGAAGCGCAGGTAGTTGAGCGTCTCGCCGTCGACGGGGAAGAAGCCCATCGTCGCGCCGTACTCCGGCGCCATGTTCGCGATCGTCGCGCGGTCGGGCAGCGACAGCGCACCGATGCCGGCGCCGTAAAACTCGACGAACTTGTCGACCACGCCCTTCGCCCGCAGCAACTGCGTGACGGTGAGGACGAGATCGGTGGCCGTCGCGCCCGGCGGCAGCTGGCCGGTGAGCTCGAAGCCGCAGACCTCGGGGATCAGCATCGCCATCGGCTGGCCGAGCATGACCGCTTCGGCCTCGATACCGCCGACGCCCCAGCCGAACACGCCGAGGGCGTTGATCATCGTGGTGTGCGAGTCGGTGCCGACCAGAGAATCGGGGAACGCGACGCCCTGGGCATCCAGCCACACGACGCGCGCGAGGTACTCGAGGTTGACCTGGTGACAGATGCCGGTGCCGGGTGGCACGACGTTCATGTTCGAGAACGCCTTCTGGCCCCACTTGAGGAACAGATAGCGCTCGCGGTTACGCTGGTACTCGAGGTCGACGTTCTTCTTGAACGCGATCGACGTGCCCGAGTAATCGATCTGCACCGAGTGGTCGATCACCAGATCGGCGGTGTTGAGCGGGTTGATCGCGTTGCCCGGCAGGCCGAGCGCGACGAACGCATCGCGCATCGCTGCGAGGTCGCACACCGCGGGGACGCCGGTGAAGTCCTGCATCAGCACGCGCGCCGGGCGCAGCTGGACCTCGTGGTCGACCCGTTGCTTCGGGTTCCAGCGGGCGACCGCCTCGACGTCGATGCCGTTGACGGTCTTACCGTCCTCGTAGCGCAGCAAGTTCTCGAGCAGGATGCGCAGCGAGAACGGCAGCGTCTCGACGTCGCCGATCTTGCTCTTGACCAGTGCGTCGAGCCGATAGAGGGCGACTTTGCGGGATCCGACCGCGATCTGAGCGCGGCTGCCGAAGCTGTTCGTCATGGGATGTTCTTCCTCGGGCGAAATCTAACAAAGGTGGTGTGGTTGGAGCGGTCCGGGTGGGTGGTATCGTGCACCGTGGTCGTCACCGCGGAGGTGAAGGTTACGCTCCCCCGACTGCCTGATCGTGGGACTGTGTTCGATGCGCCGATCCATGAGTTGGTCTCTGCGGAACCTGAGGCGCGCTCTCTAACTTCTTCCTGAGCTCACGGGTAAGAGCGGCGATTCGTTCGCGCGCGTGGGCATCGACGGGCGTGACGATCCAGTTCCCAGGATCAGGTGGATCTTGCGCCACCTGACGTGGGGTGTTGATAAGCTGGACGCGTGCGGGCCGGTTTCGTCATGGCGCTGTGCCTCGCCGGGTGCGAGGTGGTGTTCGACCTGGAGGCGCCGTCGCATGACGAGGACCTCGACGGCGTTCCCGACGGCCAGGACAACTGCCCCACGGTATCGAACGAGGACCAAGTCGACGACGAATCCGAGCCCGACGCTGTCGGCGACGTGTGCGACCCTCACCCGATCCTCGGCGGCGACGACGTCGCATTCTTTGCCGACGGCACCAAGATCGTCGATGCAGACTTCGTCACATCGCAGGTGACGAGTGATGGCGAGCGGTTCGTGATCGCGGCAGGTGGCTCTCTGGCGACGCGGCGGACGTTCGGTCGAAGCGTCTCGCGGATCGAAGTAGCAATCCGGTTTGCATCGCCCATCGAAACTGGTGATGTCGTCACCTTGACGGCGTTGCCGATCAACTGCGAGCTGACCGCCGCACCCTGCACATCCGGCGGGATGAGCTGCCTGATGAACGACGTCGGTGGCAACCAGCCGTGGTCAGAGCCAGCGGCGGCCCTGGTTCGTCTGAGCTTCGATCGGGAGGAGGGCTGTCTCGTGGAGAGCCTGACCAGCATGGTCGTTGCTCCAACGACGTCTCCCGACGACAGCCCCCTCGTGATCGGGGCGTCCGGCGGCGCGGTCGTCGAGTCGATCATCGTCTACGATGTGCCGTGACGGCTCGGGGGCCGACGATGGCGAAGATGCGGCTCGCCCTGGGCGCGGCTACGCTCGACCGTGTCGGCGGTCCGGGTGGGTGGTATCGTGCACCGTGGTCGTTACCGAGCCGGCGGAGGTCGGAGCCATCGCGAAATCGATTGCCGACTCCTCACTTGCGGCGTTCGATCTCGAGTTCCTGACCGCCGACCGACTGGTCCCGACCTTGTGCGTGATCCAGGTGTCGTGGGTGAGCGCTCCGTTGGATGCGCCCGTCGAGGAATTCGTCTCGGCCGAGCCGGAAGTCCGGATCCTGGACGCGCTCGCCATCGACGCGACGCCGGTGTTCGCCGCACTCGCGGCGCATCCGTGCACGGTGGTTCATGCCGCGCGCCAGGATCTCGGGATCGTCGGGAGGTTCGGAATCGCGATGCCGAACATCGTCGACACGCAGGTGATGGCGGCGTTTGCGGGGATCGGCGATCAGGTGGGGCTGGGGCTGTTGACGAGCGAATTGCTCGGGGTGGCGCTCGCGAAGGAACAGCAATGGACCGACTGGGCCAAGCGGCCACTGTCACCGGCGCAGCTCGCGTACGCGGCCGCCGATGTCCAGCACCTGCCCGCGATCTACGCCAAGCTCGCAGCGCGGCTCGGCGACCGGATGCCGTGGGCGCGGGCGGAGAGTGGCGTGATCGCAGCGGATGCCCTCGCCGCGGCGACGCTCGCTCCCGAAGATGCGTGGCGAAGCATCAACGGGCTGCGCGGCCTCGATCCACTCGGTCTCGCGGTGGTGCGCGCTCTCGCAGCGTGGCGGTTCCGCGTCGCAAACGACCTCGACAAGCCGCTCGGCTGGGTGCTGCCCGAGAAGCTCGTGATCGATCTGGCGCGGCATCGGCCCGACGATGGCGACAAGATTCGCTCGCTCAAGGGC
>JACCYD010001286.1 GCA_013696695.1 Deltaproteobacteria bacterium
GCTGTACGCGAACGCTCGTTTCTACATGCCGCGCAAGCACGACCTTTACCTCGACTGGTGCTGCTGGAGCCCCATCAGGCGAGGCCCCGGAAACACTGGGGCCACACCGTTGTTTCTTTGGGCCCGCACTCATCCCGATGCGGTTCCACCGTCGAAGGGTGCTGTTTCCGATAGCGGTTTCGACCTGACGCTCATCGCGCCGGCCAAGAGCCACGGCGCCGTCACGTTTTACAGAACGGGAATCCGAGTCCAGCCAGCCTTCGGTTGGTACTTCGACCTCGTGCCGCGGAGCTCGATCTCCAAGAGTGGCTACATGCTCGCGAACAGCGTCGGCATCATCGACCGTGGTTACACCGGCGAGATCTTCGTTCCGCTCGTGAAGATCGATCCAGAAGCGCCGGATCTCGAGCTGCCGATCCGTCTGGTCCAGATCGTTCCTCGCCAGATCATCGCCGCCGAGCTCGTGGAAGTGAGCGACTTCGATGAGACGAGCCGCGGTGATCGTGGATTCGGTTCGAGCGGCAACTAGCTATTCGGGACCGATCGTCGAGATCACGCGGTGCCTGCGCTGCTCGAGCTCGCGCGTGTGTGCGCCACCGAGGATGGCGTCGAACTGCAGCGCCCAGTCGAGGTGGGTCACGAGATCGAGCGATGGCCGATCACTGCGGTGCGCGTATGACACGTCGAGCTGGCGATAGAAGCTGGCGATCACGTAGAGCTCCTCGCGCAGCTTCACCGGCTCGCGGTCCGCACCGAGCTGCAGGATCCGCGCGGCATCCTCGAACCGATGCTCGCGATACAGCCGATCTGCGAGCGCACGCGTGTTCGCGATCGGTGCTTGCGCACGCTGGCAGCTACGTCGCGGGGTGACGTGCTCGCGGGCGAACGCCCCGAGCGCGATCAACGTGACGAGGCCGAGGACCAGGAAGAGCGAGCGCGGGCGGTAGCCGACGGCGTGCATGGCGGCATGATACGACGAGACATGGCGTTCGACATCGGCCTGTGGCGCAGCCCCCGCGGCGACACCCATCCACACGTCAACCTGGACATCGACTGGGACTACTGGCCGCAGGCGACGCACCTGGTGTGGGAGGCCCCTGCCCTCGTCGCGTGCGTCACGGGTGGTGGCGGCGGCAGCCAGCAGGCGATGTTCAAGAAGCACCTCGACCCGCTGCTCGCCGGTGCGCTCGAGCGCTGGCAGAAGACGCCGCTCGCCGATCCTCCGGCGACCTCGCTGTCGGCCTGGTTCGCCGAGGTGCAAGCGACCTTCGACGCGACCGTAGAGCCGCCGTGGGCCGACGAATTTGCGTGCGCGGCGGTGGCGGTTCTCGCGCGTCCCGACGGCGCGGCGATCGGCAATGTCGGCATGGAGCGCGCCTGGCGATGGCGCGATGGCCGGCTCACGCAGATCACGAAGGACTTCACGCTCGCCGATCACGGCGCGGCAGCTCGCGGCCAACAGCTGCCCGACTGGTTTCGCCAGACGCCGGGCTCGATGCTGCGCAAGCGCAGCCCCGACCGCGAGGCGTTCATCCGCTGGCAGGTCGCCACGCTCGATCTCGCGCCGGGCGATGTCATCGTGCTGGCGTCGGGGATTCACGACACCGGCATCACGACGAGCTACCTCGCCGGGGCGATCGAGCAGATGTTCGACGGCAACGTCGTCGGCGCGCAGGATCTCGCGACCCGGCTCGGCGACACCGTCACGCGATTCGCATCGGTCAGCAATCGCGAGGATCGCACCGAGTGGAAGGTCCACTCGCGCGTCGCGCTCGCCGTCGTCTGGAACGACAGATAAGACAACGCCGCGAAGTGGGGCTCCCACTCGCGGACTTGTGTGACGATCGTCCGAGACGAACGAATCAGATGATGTAGTTGTGAACGTCTTCCGGCGCCGGGTTGGCGTCGAGCGCTTCACGGCGCGACAGCCGGATCTTGCCGTCGCGATCGACCTTGATGCACTTCACGATCACTTCGTCGCCCTCCTTGAGGACGTCCTCGACGGAGCGGATGCGCTCCTTCGCGACTTCGGAGATGTGCAGGAGGCCGTCGGTGCCCGGGATGATCTCGACGAACGCTCCGATCTCGACGATCTTCTTGACGATGCCGTT
>JACCYD010001293.1 GCA_013696695.1 Deltaproteobacteria bacterium
GGGCTCCACTCCGACGGCAACGTGCACTCGCACCTCGATCACCTCGAGGCGCTGCTGACGGCGGCCGCGCTCGCGGGCTGCCGCCGGCTCTACGTGCACGCGCTACTCGACGGCCGCGACGTGCCTCCCTACAGCGCCCTGGAATACATCGACCGTAGCGAGCAGTTCCTCGGGCGGCTGCGCGAAGCCGGGCTCGACGCGAGGATCATATCGGGCGGCGGGCGCATGCACATCACGATGGATCGCTACGAGGCCGACTGGAAGATGGTGGAGCGCGGCTGGAATACCCACGTGCTCGCCGCCGCGCCGGCCTTTCCATCGGCGAGTGCGGCGGTGCTTGCGGCGCGCGACGCGCATCCGGGGATCATCGATCAGGATCTGCCGGCGTTCACGGTGTCACCGCCGACGCCGATCCTCGACGGCGATGCGGTCGTCTTCTACAACTTCCGCGGCGATCGCGCGCAGGAGATCTCTCGCGCGTTCGATGATGATGTGTTCGACAAGTTCGATCGCGTGCGCCGTCCCGACGTGATCTACGCCGGGATCATGGAGTACGACGGCGACCTCCACATTCCGAAGCGCTACCTCGTCGAGCCGCCCCAGATCGAGCGCCCGATGGGCGAGCTCCTCGCCGCGCAACACGTTCGCCAGCTCGCGATCTCGGAGACCCAGAAGTACGGCCACGTCACCTACTTCTGGAACGGTAACCGCAGCGGCATGTTCGACGAAGCCACCGAGACCTACATCGAGATCCCGTCGGACAACGTGCCGTTCGAGCAGCGGCCATGGATGAAGGCGGCGGAGATCACCGACCGCTTGATCAGCGAGCTCCGCACTGGTCGCCACCAGTTCGCACGCGTCAACTACGCGAACGGCGACATGGTCGGTCATACCGGGGCGTTCGATGCGACGGTGATCGCCGTCGCGGCCGTCGACCTCCAGCTCGCTCGCCTCGCCAAGGTGGTCGAGGAGCAGCAGGGAATCCTCATGGTTACGGCGGACCACGGCAATGCCGACGAGATGTACCAACGCGACAAGCACGGGCGCGTCCAGCGCGACAAGAAGTCGGGACAACCCGTAGCAAAGACCAGCCACACGCTCAACGCCGTGCCATTCTTCATCCACGATCCCAACCGGGGCGATCGGTACGAGATCGACCCCATCCGCGCTGCGACTGCAGGCATCGCCAACGTGACGGCCACCTGCATCGAGCTGCTCGGCCTGACACCTCCAGACGACCTCGAACCCTCCTTGCTCCGCTTCCGATGACCGCCCCACAACCGCCCAAGTCTTCAAGCACCAGCAGCAAGGCGTTGATCGGCGTGCTGCTCGCCGGTACTGCCGGCATCATCATCTTCTTGTTCGTCCACCTGTCGGGGTCGAACACGCCGACGCTCGGCAGCAAGAAGGCCGCGGCCTCGTGCAAAGGCGATCAGTGCCTGCCCGACGTCAGCTACATCGACAGCAACGGCACCGCGTACACGAGACAATCGCTCGCCGGAAAAGTGGTGGTGATCAACTTCTGGGCGACGTGGTGCAAGCCGTGCCTGAAGGAGATCCCGGACCTCTCGAAGATCTACGAGAAGTACAAGGGCCGCGGCGTCGTCGTGCTCGGCATCCTGGCGAGCGACAACCCGGACAACAGCACGCTGCTCAACTTCCAGAGCGACAACGAGATGACGTTCCCGGTCGTGCGCGCGACCTCCGACATCCTGATCTCGTACGACTACCCCGGCTCGTTGCCGACGACGTTTGTCTACGATCGCGGCGGTCGCCAGGCGCACATGCAGGTCGGGGCACTGTCGTCCGAGCGGCTCGAGCAGATCCTCGGGCCGCTGATCTCCGCGAACTGATCGCGGATCAGAAGGCGCCGACCAGCGCGAAGCCGCCACCGCCCGGCATCGCGGTGGGAGCAAACGCCGCAGTCGTGCCGCGGCGCTTGTTGTAGCGGCGCGCCGAGTCGTCCGAATCACGGACGTCGTACGCGACGCCGCCGATGTACGCGATCGCCGCGAGCGCGATCAGCGAGAACCCGGTGCCGGTCAGCGTCGGGCAGTTGTCCTGCGGGTTGACGAGGCACGGCTGATCTTGATCCCGCGACAGTCCGTAGAGCGCGATGGCAGCGGCTGCCGCGCGAATGCCCATGCCGATCGTGAGCCACTGCTCGGAGTAGATCTGGCCGAGCGAGGGGGTGATGATCGAGGTGCCGAGACCGGCGTAGAAGGTCGGCAGGTAGACCTCGCCATCCTGTGGCTCGATCAAGAAGCTCGCGATCACCAGGCCGGACGACAAGCCGGCGCCGCTCGCGGACAGGATCATCGCCGTGCGCTCGCTCTTGTCGGCGCTGGCGGGCGGCGATGCTGCGAGCAGCAGAGACAGGGCGACCAACATCCGCATGCCCGGACCATAGCCACAAACCACGGCAGGACGCGATGGCAGTTGCTGGCGAGGCGAGACTTGTCGAGCGCACCCGGCCCGTCACACGAAGAGCTTCTTGAATCTTGTGGGCGGCCGCAGTACGACCCGTCGATGACATTCAAACACCTGGCCGCAGCCCTCTCGATCGCGTTCACCCTCGGCGCTTGCGGCGGAGGAGCCGGTGGCGATGTCGATGCCTTCGTGAAGCTCGACACCGAGAAAGCTGCCGCGTTCGAGGCTGGAGGCGAGGACTGCGTCGCGAAGGCCAAGAGCGTCGGCGACTGGCGGAAGGCCAACACCGCCAATTACAAGGCGCTGCAGAAGAAGCTGAACGATCAATTCGGCAAGGAGCCGCCGAAGGACATGATGGAGAAACACGGCGCCACGATGAAGGCGAACAAGAAGGCCGTCATCGACGCGATGTTCAAGTGCACGAAGAACGAAGCGTTCAGCAAGATGATGGACGAGACGAAGGACTAGCCTACAACAGCGGCGTGAACAGGTCGTAGGATGGAAACAGGCCGAACATGCCGCCGGTGTGGATGAACGCGACGGTGGAGCCGAACCGCTTCGGGTCTCGTTTCAGCTCGGTGACCACGCCGTGGAACGCCTTGCCGGTATAGACCGGGTCGAGCACGACGCCGTCGCTCCGGCAGAGATCACGGATCGTCATCAGCTCCTCGGGACGACTCTTCGCGTAGCCGGCACCGACGTGACCATCGACCAGCTCGATGTCCTCGGCGGTGACGTTCGCGCCGAGCGACCATCGCGACTCCATGTCGCTGCAGATCTTGCCGATCACGTCGAGAAAGTACGCACGGTCGTCGCAGACGTTGACGCCGGCGATCCGGATCCCCTTCGCGGCGAGCCCGAACAGCTTGGCGCCCATCACCAGGCCGGCGCCGGTACCACCGGAGCCGCACGCGTAGACCACGGTGACCGGGTTCGAGGGCGACGCGATGGTCGACAGGTCGCTCGCGAGCTCGTGCATCGCGCGGATGTAGCCCCAGCTGCCGAGCGCGTTCGAGCCACCCTCGGGCACGACGTACGGGCGACCACCGGCCGCGCGAATGCGGTCGGCTTGCTCGGCGAGGAGCTGGTTGCGGTTCCGCCAGGCGGGACGCGAGATCCAGACGATCTCTGAGCCGACCAGCTTGTCGAGGAGGATGTTGCCGGTGGCGGCTGGTGGCTGCTCCGGGTCGTCCGTGCGGAGGATCAGGACGCTCTCCATCCCGAGCTGCCTGGCGGCGAACGCCGTCGCGCGCGCATGGTTCGACTGCTCGCCGCCGCACGAGAAGACGTGGGTGGCCTTCTCGGCGAGGGCGTCGGCCATCAAGTATTCGAGCTTGCGGACCTTGTTGCCCATCAGCTCGCTGCCGGTGTGATCGTCGCGCTTGAGCCAGAACCGGGGCCCGAGAGATTCTCCGTAGCGGAGCCAGTGGCCGCGGGTCGGCTGGTTCGCGAGTTGGATGCGGGGAGGCTCGCGGTCGTGAAGCGTGTCGGCCATGCGTCTGCAATCTACCGCCTGCCATAAAGAATCTCTTCGCGCGTTCGCGTGTTAGATCGTCGATGGTGATTCTTCGTGGGCTTTTGCTCGCTCTGATGGCGATGGTCGCGCTCGGCTTGTCGGGCGATGCGACGGCGAAGGGCTGGCCGACGCCCGCCGCCGGTGAATCGGCGAGCGGCGACATCGAGCTGGTGTTGACGTTCGATGACGGCCCGAATCCGACGACGACGCCGCAGGTGCTCGACATTCTCAAGGCGCACAAGATCAAGGCGATCTTCTTCCTTGTCGGCGAGATGGCCGACAGCCGCGACAAGCGGATCCCGAAGATCCTCGACCGCATGCTGGCCGATGGCCACGTGATCGCGAACCACACGATGCGGCACAAGGATCTGTGCCGGGTCAAAGAGGACAAGGCGGTCGAGGATCTCGACAAGGGCAAGGAAGCGATCGAGCGCGCCACCAAGTTCGAGCTCGCGTGGCTGCGGCTGCCGTTCGGCGTGCGCTGCGATCGCGTGGACCAGATGCTCGCCGACCGCAAGGTGAAGCACTTCCACTGGGACCTCGACCCGCAGGAGTGGAAGCACGGCGATACCACGAAGACCGTCAACTACGTGACGAAGGAGCTGACGCGCGCAGGCGGCCGCGCCGTGCTGCTACTACACGACATCAAGAAGGTCACCGTCGAGGCGCTGCCCCAGATCTTGAAATGGATCGACGAGGAAAACGCGCGGCGCGAGAAGTCGCGCAAGATGAAGATCCGGATCCTGCAGGCGCCCGCGCTGGCGGCGGAACAGCTGCCGAAGGGCCTGCTGCCGTGGCTCGCAGATGCCACCGATGGTGCGCGAGCCCTGCCCCAGGTACTCGCCAGCTTGCTGCCTTGATCGTCCACGTGAGACGTGCACGTGCACGTGCACGTCCTCGTGCAGTGGATTGATTCGTGAACGTATCGGCGATGGAAAGATCGCGTCCAGAAGCGGGCGCCACCATGGATACCGACGCACGAATCCGGGTCGTCCTTGGTTCGTGGACGAGCACGAGCACGAGCACGAGCAACGAGTACGAGTACGGGTCAGAGAAACGGCCCTGTGGTAGGGTGCCCTCGCGTGTCGTTTCGGATTCGTCAATCGTATCGCGACGATGTCGAGCAGGTGCTGGCGGTTGCCGAGTACCTCGACACGGTGAATCTGCCCGCAGATCGCGCGCACATCGAGGCGATCCTCGATCGCTCGGAGCGGTCATTTGCGGAGGAGTTCCCGCCCGCCGAACGCGAGTTCCTGTTCGTGCTGGAGGATCTCACTGCGAAGAAGATCATCGGCACGTCGATGATCTACGCGCAGCACGGCACACGACGCGCGCCGCACATCTTCTTTCGCGTCGAGACCGACGAGCGCTACTCGGTGACGCTCGACAAGCACATGGTCCATCAGACCCTGCGCATCGGCTACAACTACAACGGCCCGACGGAGATCGGCGGCTTGATCCTGCTGCCCGAGTATCGGCGGTCGGCGGCCACCGGCGGTGAGGGCCTCGGCAAGGCGCTGTCGTTCGTGCGGTTCTTGTTCATGCGCATGCACCGCGCGTGGTTTCGCGACAACGTGCTGTCCGAGCTGCTGCCGCCTCTGGAGACCGACGGCACGTCGAAGCTGTGGGAGGCGCTCGGGCGCAAGTTCACCGGCCTGACCTATCAAGAAGCGGATCTGCTCTCGAAGGACAACAAGGAGTTCATCCACGCGTTGTTTCCCGACGATCCGATCCACACCGAGCTGCTGTCCGACGACGTGCGCTCGGTGATCGGTCAGGTCGGCACGGAGACCAAGGCGGTCGAGGCGATGCTGCGACGGATCGGATTCGACTACGCCGGGCAGATCGATCCGTTCGACGGCGGCCCGCACTTTTGCGCCGCCACCGACAAGATCAGCGTCGTTCACGACGCGCAGGAGCTGGCGGTGCGCACGATCGCGCAGCCGGAAGGCAAGTGGGCGGTGCTCGCTACCGAGCTCACCGGCCAGAGACCGCGGTTCCGCGCGATCAGCGCGCGCGTCGAGGTCGTCGACGGCGCCGTCGGACTCACGGCGGAAGCGTGCACGCGCCTCGGCGTCGAGGACGGTCAGAAGGTATGGCTGACCTCCGGTTGAAGCGGATCCCGCTGCGCCGGCAGCGGATCACCGAGCGCGGCATCGCGATGGTAGCGAGCGCGATGATCGCCGCGTGCGGATCGGCGGGTGCCCAGCCGGAGCAAGCACAGCCGGAGCAAGCATCTGGGCTGACGGCGCCGGCGGGCTGGCAACGGCTCGAGCCGGCCGAGACCGCCGCGAAGCTCGCCGCGGCGGCACCGAACGTGACCGTGGCCGGCGTGCAGGCGTGGGGCGAGCCCGCGCTCGGCTGTTACGCCTTGTGGTTGTCGCTCCGCGGCAGTGGCGGCGATGCCGACTCGATCGCGCGCGATGTCATCGAGGGGTTGCGGTCCGCGAAGTTCACGGTCACCGATCAACCGGTCGCCGATGGAGTGCTCGAGCTCGGCCTCGATCGCGCGCCCTACAAGGGTCGGCTGCGCGCGCGGGTCGGCGATGGCCAGGTTACCGGCCTCGCGTGCGTCGCCAACCAGCGTGACCCCGTCAGCTGCGAGACCGGCTGCAAATCCCTGCTCGGGGCGATCAAATGACCACGCGATCGATCACGCTCGAGGCGATCCAATGACCACGCGATCCATCACGCTCGGGGCGATCATCTTCGCGTTACTCGCTGGCACCGCAATCGCTGACTCCGTGAAAGCACCGGCCGGCTGGAAGTCCGACGCGCCCGCGGCAGTCTCGATGTCGCAACAGCTCGGCACGGTCTCGCACTTCGGCTGCCAGCGCAGCATCGTCACGACCGAGATCTACCG
>JACCYD010001298.1 GCA_013696695.1 Deltaproteobacteria bacterium
GATGGTCAAGCAATCGAGAGACATGCTCGCCGGCGACACCGACCTGACGCAACGGATCGCGGTCAGCTCGCGTGACGAGACCGCCGATCTCGCCGAGAACATCAACCAGGTGTTCTCCCGCGTCCACCTTCTCGCGAGCAACGTCCAGTCGGCGGCGCTCCAGGTGGGAGCCTCGAGCTCCGAGATCAGCGCGGCCTCGCGAACTATCCTCGGTGGCTTGAAGGACCAGCGCTCCAAGATCGAGAGCTCGTCGGCGGCCGTCACGGAGCTCTCGGCATCGATCCAGCAGGTCGCTGGAAACGCCGCGCGTGGGACGACCGTCGCCGAGGAGTCGAGCACGGCCGTCAACTCTGCCGTCAGCCGAATGGACCAGATCCGCAGCGCGGTCGACCTCGCCGCCGCCAAGATGAGAGAGCTCGGCGAGAGCAGCGTCCGGATCGGCAACATCGTCGACGTGATCCGCCAGATCAGCGAACAGACCTCCATGCTGGCCCTGAACGCGTCGATCGAGGCCGCCCACGCCGGCGAGCAAGGCCGCGGCTTCGCGGTCGTCGCCGACGAGGTCAGCTCGCTGGCACGCCGGGTGGGACAGTCCGCGAAGGACATCGAGGTGCTGATCCAGACGGTCCGAGAACAGACCAGCGCTGCGATCAGGTCCATGGAGATCGGGACGCAGGAGGTCCTCACCGGGTCCGCACTCGTGACCTCGACCTTGATCGGGCTCACCGAGCTGATCTCGGTGGTGAAGGAGACGGCGCGAGCGACCCAGGAACAGGCCATCGTGTCCGACGAGATCGCCCGCAACATGGATGCCGTTCGGTTGATCGCCGGCGAGGTGCTTCACGGCTCCGAGGAGTCCGTCATCCAGGCCGATCGCCTGCACGAGCTCGCGTTCTCGCTCGAGGAGTCGATCGCGGGCTTCAACCTCGATGGTTCGCGCCTCGGGTCGTCACGGAGGGGGGCGGGTCCTGGCGCCACGAGCAAGCCAGCCTTGCCACCTGGGAGACAGCCGAAACCTCCGATCGAGACCTGAGATCAGCGAGGCTCGTCGGGGATCGTCTGGAGCTCCGCGAGCGGTGGCATCCGCACCAGTTGTGGCCACCGCGCGGCGGCGGCGATCGCCACGACCACCGCGAGTCCCCCACCCAGCACGATCGCCGCAGACGTGCCGAACAGGAAGGCAGCGAGTCCCGACTCCGCGCCACCGAGCTCGTTCGACATGCCGATGAACACGTTGTGGACGGCCGCGACCCTGCCGCGGATCGCGTCCGGGACGACAGCCTGCTCGAGCGTCAGCCGGATCACGACGCTGATGTTGTCGAGCGCGCCGCACGACATCAGGAAGATCGCGGTCAATGGCAGCGATCGGGAGAGGCCGATGCCGATGGTCGCGAGACCGTACAGGGCGACGACCACGAGGAGCACGCGCCCCGGATGTCTCCAGGCAGGAATCATCCCGCCGATGATCGCCATCAAGACCGCTCCCGCCGGCTGCGACGCGCGCAGGATCCCGTAGCCAAACGAGTCGACCCCGAGCAACTCGGTCGCGATCACGGGTAACAACGCGACGACGCCGGCGAACAAGATCGCGAGCATGTCGAGCGTTAACGCGGAGAGCAGCAGCGGCGTCCGGAAGATGTATCGGACTCCGATCCGCCAATCACCGCGCACCACTGGCCCCGCCCGGCGAGACGATGGCAGCGAGCGATAAAACGACGCCGACACCGTCGCCGTACCCGCGACGGCCGCATAGACGAGCGCGGGCTCCACGAACAACAATGCGAGGCCTGCGCACGCGGGCGCGGTGATCTGTGCCGTCTCCGACACGCTCGACAGCAGTCGATTCGCGCGAGGCATGAGCGGGCGCGGAGCGAGGTTCGCGAGGATCGCCGAGGTCGCCGGCGCGTGGATCGCGACGAGGCCTCCTTGGATCAGAAGCAGGATGAAGTACAGCCAGATCGGTGCCGCCAGGAGCGACCCGAGGGCCAACCCGAGCCCGACCCCTCCCGTTCCGAGGGCGGCGATCATCGCGAGCACTCGCCGATCCACACGATCCACGAGCGCACCGGCGGGGGCGAACAAGATGGCGACCGGGACCACCTGCACTCCGCCCACGCACGCGAGAACGAGCGGGTCCTGCGTGCGATCGTAGAGCTCCCACAGGACCGTCGTGTTGATCACGGCGCGACCTAACGTGTTGAGG
>JACCYD010001312.1 GCA_013696695.1 Deltaproteobacteria bacterium
CGACGGGATCACGATCTTGAACTCGACCTCGGTGTTCGCGGGTGCGCGCGCCAGCAGGATCGCGTCGCAGATCTCGCGCACCGCACCACGACCGCCGCCGATCGACGTCACCCACGAGGCGATCGCTCGGATCTCGGCGTGCGCGTCCGCCGGCGCGATCGCGATCCCCGCCGCACGCATCGCGTCGAGATCGACGAGGTCGTCCCCGACATACGCGATGCGAGGCATCGCGATGCCGAGCTTCGCGGCGAGCTCCGCGAGCACGGCGGCCTTGTTGCCGCTCTTCTGTACCAGGTGCTTGATCCCGAGCTCGCTCGCCCGGCGCTCGACGGCGCCTCCACCGCGCGCGGTGATCCAGGCGATCTCGATCCCGGCGGCCATCAGGTTGCGCAGGCCGAGCCCGTCGCGCACGTGAAACGCCTTGCGCTCGCCCTCACCGTCGGCGCCGTAGTCGAGCTTGCCGTCGGTGAGCACCCCGTCGACGTCACAGACGAGCAGCTGGATCTCGGCGAGCTTCGCCGCGATGGCCATCGCGTGCTTACCCCTTGCCCGCGAGCAGCGTGTCCTCGGCGTACGGCTGCGACTTGACCACGCGATCGAGCTCGACCAGCTGCTTGAGCAGCGACTCGGCCATCGACAGCGGCCACTGGTTGGGCCCGTCGCTCCACGCCTTGTCGGGATCGGGATGGATCTCCATGAACAAGCCCGCGACGCCCGCGGCCACCGCCGCCCGTGCGAGCACCGGGATCATCTCGCGCTGGCCGCCGGTCGCCGCACCTTGCCCACCGGGTTGCTGCACCGAGTGCGTGGCGTCGAACACGACCGGGCAGCCGGTGGCGCGCATCTGCGCGAGCGATCGCATGTCGGCGACCAGCGTGTTGTAGCCGAACGACACGCCGCGCTCGCACACCATGATCTGGTCGTTGCCAACAGCGCGGCACTTCTCGACGACGTGCACCATGTCCCACGGCGCGAGGAACTGGCCCTTCTTGACGTTGACCGGCTTGCCGGCCTTCGCCACGCGCTGCATGAAATCGGTCTGGCGAACCAGGAACGCCGGCGTCTGCAGCACATCGACGACCTGGGCGACCTCGTCGATCGGCGTGTCGTCGTGCACGTCGGTCAGCACGGGCACGCCGATCTCGGACTTCACGGCCGCGAGGATCTCGAGGCCGGCCGCCATGCCGATGCCGCGCTTCGCAGAGCCCGACGTGCGGTTGGCCTTGTCGAAGCTCGCCTTGAACACGTACGGGATGTTCAGGCGCGCCGTGATCTCCGCCAGCTTGGCGGCGGTGCGGAGGATCATGTCGCGGTCCTCGATCACGCAGGGCCCGGCGAGCAAGAACAGCGGCTGGTTGGAGCCGATCTCGTGACCTGCGAGCTTCATACGCAGCTCTTATACCTCAGCCGCAGCGACTAGAACTTCGCGTGCTCGCGGACCGACGCACCGAGCAAGGACAACACCGAGACCAGCACGAGCGCCGCGATCGCGACGGTAAGGATGCCCCACGCGCGTCGCGGCATGGCGGCGGTGTCGGGGTGCGATGGCCCGTCGAGCACCACCAGATAACGCTGGGCGCGACCGACCTCGAGCTGTGCCTCCTGGAAGCCCTTGAGTGCGGCCTCGAGCCGCTTCTCGGCGATCATGTGATCGATCGACGCCGGGTCGGTGGGCTTTGGCTGCTCGATCTTTGCCAGCGCGGCGGCCGCCGTGGCGAGCTGAGTGCGCTCGCGCATGATCTCGGATTGCGCCAGCTTGAGGCGCGCCGCACTCGAGGTCTGGTTCTGCTGGTCGACCCACGCCTGGGCGAACCCGACCAGCTTGGTGCCGAAGCTGTGGGCCGCATCGCCCGAGAAGGCTCGCACGCGGATCGAGGTCAGGTTGGTGCCCGCCTCGTGCGTGACCGAGACCTTGTCGCGATAGTACGAGAGCACGCCGTCGGTGCCGGCGTCGCTCGATAACCCGGTCACCCAGTCGCCGTGGTCGCGGTAGTGCGCGGTGAAGGCGCCGCCGGTCTCGAGGACCGCGAGGGCCGGGGCCCCGCGCAGCGACTCGCGGAGTAACCGCGCATCGCGCAGGTTGCCGGCGTTGGGCGCCTTGTCGGTGCGGCCGTCATTCGATTCGACGGCGAGCATGATCCACGCGTCGTACTGCGGCGTCGCAATGAACAGGTAGTAGACGACCGCGACGAGCGTCGGCAGCCCGACCCAGATACCGAAGCGGCGCTGCAGGATCCGACGGCGCGCGGCACGCAGCTCGACCGCGCTCTTCGGCACCTTGGCCTCGGCGGGTGGGTTCGGCTTGGTCGCCGGTGCGGGTTCCAGTGACGCCACTGCGACGTCGGGCTTGGATGCCTTCGCCGTGCTCACGCGGCCTCCCGCGCTTCGTAGGCTTCGGTGGCTTCCTCGAGGCTGTCGTAGAGCGTGGCTCCGCCATCGTGGAGCACGAGGCAGCGCTTGCAATACTCGGCGAGCGTGGCCACGTCGTGCGACACCATCAGCAGCCCAGCACGCTCGCGGCGAGCGGCGAACGCATCGCGACACTTCTTGCGGAACGTCTTGTCGCCGACCGCGGTGACCTCGTCGACCAGGTAGAGATCGAAGTCGATCGCCATGCTGAGGCCGAACGCGACGCGCGCACGCATGCCGGACGAATACGTCCGGATCGGTTCGTAGAAGTAGCGACCGATGTCGGCGAACTCGCGCGTCTGCTCGATCACGTACTCGATGTCCTGCTGGTAGATCCGCGCGACGAACCGGCAGTTCTCCTCCCCGGTCAGCGATCCGTTGAAGCCGCCCGCGAAGCCGATCGGCCACGAGACGCGTCCGTGGTGGATCACTTCACCGGCCGTGGGTGCCTCGGCGTGGCTGACGATGCGCAGCAGCGTCGACTTGCCGGCCCCGTTCTTCCCGACCACCCCGATGCTCTCGCGAGCCGGCAACGTCAGGGAGACATCGCGCAGCACCACGTTCGGCCCCGACGAGGTCTGATAGATCTTGGTGACGTGGCGGAGCTCGAGCATCGGAATTCAGGTGAGGTCGATGCGGCGGCGAACCCAGCGTTCGAGGATTAGCCCGACGAGCGTCAAGCCGCCGATCCACCACAGAACGTACCCCAAATCGAAGTAGTTGGCGTCATGCCCCGGAAACCACCCCGCGCGCACGAGCTCGGTGACATGCATCATCGGATTCCACAGCACCGCCTCACGGGCGTTGTCGGGCAGGCTTCCGACGGTGAAGAAGATCCCCGAGATCCAGAACAGCGGGCGCATGAGCGGGCCGCGCACGCGATCGGCAAGCGTCGAGACCTGACCCAACGCGCAGAACACCAAGCCGAGTCCGGTGCCGAGCGCCGACGCGGCCAGCAGCCCGCCGATCACCAGCAGCGGATCCTCGAGCTCGAGGCGCTGCGAGATCAACGCCTCGGCGCTCATCATCAGGACGAACACGGCGATGAACGTCGCGGCTTCGAGGGCTGCGCGCGAGATCACCAGCTCGATCGGCCGGACCTGCGGGTAATAGAGCAGCGCCTTGTTGGAGTTGATCGCGTCGGCGACGCGCATGATCGTGTTGCTGAACAACGTGTACGGCAGCACGCCGGTGGCGATGAAAGCGAACAGGCTCATGCCGGCGGGTGGGTGCCCACGCCCGGCGAGCACCAGGACGCCGTAGAACGTGAACGTGATGACGATGGGCTCGATCAGCGCCCACAGATAGCCGAGCCGGTTGCGACCGAACCGCGTCCGCGTCTCGCGCAGGACCAGCGCGATCACGACCTCGGTCTGTGACGCCAGGCCTTTGCGGAATGTGGCGACTCGGCTGACTAGCCGCCGGTCACCGAGACCTGGCAGCGATGAGTGCGGAGCAGGCTCAGCCGCGGCGGCCATGACCGTCGTCGAAGACCTCGATCACGCCCGAGACGCGACCTTCGGCATCGAGCGCGATCAGCGCCTTGAGCTTCAGCGTGCGCATGCGGACCTGGGCTTCGGCCACGGGTGCGTCTTCACTGATCGTCGCCGGGTTGCGGGTCATGATCTCGGCCACGCAGACGTCGCGGATATCGCCGCCGCGCAGCATCGCGCGACGGAGATCGCCATCGGTCACGAGCCCTACGAGACGATGACCGGACTGCACGAGCAGCAGGCCGAGCCGACCATCGGACATCGTCGCGAGCGAGCGACCAACCGTGTCGCCCGGTGCAACCACAGGAAGAGGCGGGCCATGCATCACGTCCTTGACGGATGCGCCGAGCTTGCGACCGAGCGCGCCGCCGGGATGCGTGCGGCGAAAATCGTCGATGCCGAACCGACGCTCGCGCATGAGTGCGATGGCGAGGGCATCGCCCATCGCCAGGGTCGTCAACGTCGAGGTAGTTGGAGCGAGACCGAGCGGGCAGGTCTCCGACTGCACGCTGACGTCGAGCACGATATCGGCCGTGGTGGCGAGGCTCGAGTTGAGGTTGCCGACGATCGCGATCAGCGGAACTTCGAGTGCCTCGAGGTGCGGAAGCAGGTGGGTGATCTCTTCGGTCTCGCCGCTGTACGAGATCAACACGACGACATCGTCGCGCGTGATCATGCCGAGGTCGCCGTGACGAGCTTCAGCAGCGTTGACGAACACGGCGGGAGTGCCGGTGGACGCCATCGTGGAGGCGATCTTGCGACCGACGATGCCGGACTTGCCGACACCGATCACAGCGACCCGACCACGCGAGGACAAGATGGTGGTGACCGCAGTCGCAAACGTCTGATCAACGCGCTGCGCCAAGCGAGTGAGCTCGCCAGCCTGATCGAGAAGTGCCTGACGGACAGCTCCGACGAGCGAATTGCTCACTGCACGCGTCGCCTTGACGACCCCATCCGGACGACCTGTTGCACGGGTGGCTTTCCCGGGCTTCGTCTCGGACGGAAGCATGACGATTGGTAAATCGTTGGCCATTTATCGAGGACTCCTAAGCTAGAACCGACAGCTAAAACTAAGCTGGGCGTCGAGCGCGCAACCAAGCAATATTCGTGACACTGCAGCGAGTCAAAGGATTCGGGACATTATGTGATATGTCATTGAAAAACTGGGGGTTAGTGGGGGTTGCAGTATGACGTTCCTGTCGTGATCGCGACGTACGAAACGTCGATGGGCTCACGACTTTCGGCGATGAAATCGCGGTCCCAGCACCCACCGGACCGGTCACTCG
>JACCYD010001347.1 GCA_013696695.1 Deltaproteobacteria bacterium
GGCTTCGGCCACGCCGCAAGCCGAGTGAGCTGCTTCGCCGGCACCCCGGCAGCACGCGCATCCGCATAGAGCGTTGCCCACGTGCGCTCGCGATAGAACCGCGCGCGCGCCAGCTCGACGAGCGCGCGCCGCGACCGACCGGTCAGCATCGGTGCGCGGGCGATGCCATCGCGCAGGCTGACGAGCGCGTCGCTGACCGCCCGGTAGCCACGGTCGCCTGGCAGGTGCGCGACCGCGACCTCGTCGTCGGCGATCAGCTCGCCTTTTGCGAACGCGCGATAGATCTCACCGACGCCGACCATGCCGCAGCTCGCCAGCTCGGCGGCGCGCAGCGCGCCCATGCTCGCCGCACCCCACACCTCGATCCCGCGCTCGAGCGCGAAGGTGATCTCCTTGTGCCACACCGCGGCCATGCGCTCGAAGTAGCCATCGATGATCGCGATGCGCGTGATCCGCGGTCGCGCGCGCTTGGTCGCGAGCGCGATCGCGAGGACATCGCCGAACGCGACCGGCGGCGCGACGATCGCCCCCGGCAACAGGCGCGACACCTCCGCGCCCGGCAGCGACGGACCGACGAACACGATCGTCGAGGCCGCGGCGCTGCGCGTCGAGGTCGTCGGCTTCGAGGTCGTCGGCTTCGAGGTTGTCGGCTTCGAGGTCGCCGGCGGTTGTCGTCTGGAGCGGGCGCGGATCATCCCATCGCCTCGAGATCGGTGGCGCGGCCGGGTACGAGCACCTTGGCGACGGGAACCCTGAGCTTCGGGTGTGTCAGGTCGACGGCGATCACCTGCGCAGCTCCGCCGCTCTCGACGACGCGCGCGACCAGGTCGGCGAGGCCGCAGCCGAGCGTCGGCGCATCGAAGCGCGGCAGGTCGTCGAACATCGTCGGCTCGTCACACGGCGCAGCGAGGCGCTCCCACACCTCGAGCACGACCTCGCGATCGGTGGCGCGCGCGTAGTCCGCCGGGAAGAAATCGTCTCGCGCCCCGGCGATGTACGTCAGGCGCGTCTGCGCCGCCTCGGTCAACGCGCGCGCGATCGCGACCTCGGGCATCAGGTGCGCGCCGAAGCCCTGATAGCAGCCGAGCTCGCGCCACGACGGCTCGCGCGGATCCTCGACGATCGCGCACCCGATCGCACAGACCTCGGTTGCACCGAGATCCCACACGAACACGCGCACACCGCTCCGGACGATGCGATCGATCAAGCTGCTGCAGATCGGATCGGAGATCGAATCGAGCACCAATCGGCGATCGCCACCGGCGCGTCGCCACGCGGCCTCGGCATCGCGCTCGAGCACCTCGCAGAGGCCATGCAGGATCGCCTCGGCGAGCACGTTGCCCGAGGCGAGACCGTTCGACGACACGTCGAACACCGGTGGCTTCGAGAACACGCAGTCGAGCGTGACGCTGTCCAACGGCACCAGCACCGGTGTGTCGGTGACCAGGTCGCGGCCTTCGATCCACGTCCACGTCGCATCCAGATCCAGGCGACCAGGCGCACGCGGCAACGCGCGCACGTCGATCGGCGTGGGTCGCGCACCAGTCTCGCGAGCCCCTCGCAACCGTCTATTGCGCAGCGCGCGATAGGAGCCGCGCACATGCGCGCCACCGTCGAGCACGTGCTCGGCGGTCCAGGTCTCGAGGCTCTCCATCAGCGCGCTGACCTTGGCCGCGAGCGGCGTGATGCCCTTGCCCTGCTGGGTCGACAGCGATCGCCCGAGCGGCCGGATCGCCGCGAACACCGGGATGCCGAGTGTGTCGAGCCCGGTCAGGTCGGCGAGGCGCGTGATCCCGGCACGCTTCGCCGCCGGGGCAAACCGCGCCCAGGTCTGCTCCAGCGTCGCCGAGCGATGCGTGCCGTCGCGCAGGGTTGTGGTCGCATCGAGCGGCCGACCGCCGAACGTGAGCATCGCAAGGCGCAGCCTGCTAGGATCGCCCCTCGTGCGGCAACTCTTCCTGGTGATGATCGTCGGCGCGATCGCTGCGTGTGGCGGTAGCTACGCGCAGAACACGCGTGCCGCCGAGGGCGCCGATCGCGGCGAGACCAACGGCCGGAGCTTCGAGTTCGTCTCGAACAAGCCCGAGGGCGACGACTGGAGCATTCGCATTCGCGACACCTCGATGTCGGTCGGCTACGGCAACGAGGACACGTCCGAGGATCTCGGCACCATCAGCCTCGACAAGAAGGAGACCGCGAAGGTCTGGAAGCTGATCGACGCCCTCGAGATGAGCGAGCGCAAGAAGGGCAAGAAGGACGAGGACGAGGGGTACGTGATGCTGCGCATGCGCGAGCCCGGCGGCGACGAGGGCCACGACATGATCACGGTGTTCGTGTCGCGCGCCACCGCCGACGAAGAGGTGCTCAACCTCGCCGAGTACCTGCGATCGATCATCGGCAAGTACCGTAAAGAGAAGCCAAACTTCTGAGCGCGCGATAACATCGGCTCCGCGTGGAGCTCGAGCTGTTCGATCCGTACTCGCCCGACGCGGCGCAGATCTGGAACCGTGTCGAACCGCGATCGTTCTTCACCAGCTGGGGCTGGATCGAGAACTGGTTGGCCTGCCTACCCTCGGATCGCACGACTCACCTCGCGGTGCTGCGCGACGGCGATCGGATCGGAACCTGTCTACTCGGCGAGGTCCGGGTCGTGCGCCGCGGCGTCATCCCGGTGCGGTCGATGCATCTCAATGCGACCGGTACGCAGCGGTTCGACGACGTGATCATCGAATACAACGGCGTCAACGGCGCCGAGCCGCGGTTGGCAGACCTGCTCGCCGCGATGCCCCACGGCTGTGACGAGCTCGAGCTTCCCGGCGTGCGCGAGACCTCGTTCGGTGGCCTGTCGACCGACGGCACCGGGTGGGATGTGGAGATCGAGAAGCGGTCACCGGCGTACTTCGTGGACCTCGAGGCGGCGCGGAGCGGCTACCTGGCGAAGTTGTCGTCCCAGACCCGCAGCCAGATCCGGCGCGCGCAGAAGGCAGCTGGCACGCTCTCCGTCGAGGTCGCGACAGACGCGGCCAAGGCGATCGAGATCTACGACGAGCTGTGTGTGCTCCACATCGCACAGTGGCGGGTTCGCGGGCACCCCGGCGCGTTCGCGGATCCGTGGCTCGATCGGTTTCATCGCCGCCTGATCGCCACCCGGTTCGCAGCCGGCGAGATCCAGCTCATCCGCGTGCGCACCGGCTCGGCGACGCTTGGATGCCTGTACAATTTCGTGTGGGGCGATCGCGTGATGCAATACCAGACCGGCTTCCGCGGCTCGGACGACGCTCGTGAAAAGCCCGGGTACGTTTGTCACACCGCGGCGATCGAGCACTGTGCGCGTGAGGGCCTCGGGGTTTACGACTTCCTCGCAGGCGACCATCGCTACAAGCGGAGCTTGTCGACGGGAAACGACACGCTGGTGTGGTGCAAAGTACGGCGCCCACGCTGGCGATTCAGACTCGAAGAGCAGCTCGTGAAGTTGGTGCGTGCCGTGCGGTCGAGATCCTCGTGACCGACGAACACAGCACACCCGAGCGCCATATGGCGAGCCACGTCTTCAACGTGGTCGTCATGATCCTGGGCGCCATCGGCCTGGTCTGGATGCTCAATAGCCTCGGCTGGACGTACCTGACCGACGCGATCGCGAACGTCGGCTGGTGGTTCCCCGTGATCCTGGCGCTCGATGTCGCCGCACTGTGCTGCGATGCCGCAGCGCTGCAGGCCTTCATGCGGCCGGAAGCGCGGATGGTGTCCTACTTTCGCGTGCTCGGCGCGCAAGCGAGCGGCCGCGCGATCAACGTGCTGACCCCGACCGGCGCGCTCGGCGAACCGACCAAGCTGGCGATGCTGATGACGCACGCGCCGCGCGATCGCGTGCTGTCGTCGCTCGTCCTGCTCAACCTCGGGCAGTTCTACCTGTCGGTCATCGTGATCGTGCTCGGCACGCCGATCATGTTCCTGCTCGTCGACATCCCGCACTCGATGAAGGTCGTCATCGGGATCGGCTTCGCGGTGATCGTGCCGCTCGTGATCGCGCTCGGCGTCATGGTCCATCGCGGCGCGCTGACCACGCTGGTCGGCATGGTGCACTCGGTGCGGTTGATCTCGAAGGAGCGCGCCGATCGCTGGAAGCTGCGCGTCGGCGGGGTCGACAAGCACATCCGCGAGCTGCAGGAGAACCGCAGCCACGGCACGTGGAAGGGGATCTTGTGGGTCATGCTGTCGAAGCTCATGCAATGGACCGCGACGCTCACGCTGCTGCACACCGCGGGCGTCGAGGTCAGCCCGGCGTTGATCGTCGGCGTGCTGTCGGTCGGCGTGCTGATCCAGTGGATCGCGCAGATCGTGCCGATGGGCCTCGGGATCGCCGACGGCGGCAACTACGCGCTGTTCGATCTGGTCGGCGCGACCGGCGCGTACGGTGTGGTGATCACCGTGCTGAACCGCGCGCGCAGCATCACGGTGGCGATCGTCGGGCTCTGCGCGATGGCCGTGTTGCACACCGTCAACCGGCTCGCGCTTTCTCGGATGCGGCGCAAGCTCGATGCGTTGCGCGAGCGCGCCGCCGACGTCAACGACACCGCGATCGAGTCGCCGACTGCCGCGACCGTACCTGCCGCGACCGCGCCCTCCGTTCAGTCGCCCTGAGCGAGATCTTCGAACGGAATCGCATGCTCCTCGAGGAGCTTCACGAGCTGACTGCGGTGGATGCCGAGAGCGCGTGCCGCGGCGGTCAGCACGTTGTTCGCGCGCGTCATCGCTGCGATCAGATTCCCGCGGCCGAGATCGCCCTGCCCGCCCTTGCGCTCGACGGCAGTCTCCGCACTGGTCGCGCCCGGCGGCAGGCCCGCGGTGTCGAGCATGTCGTCAGCCTTGACGATGTCGCGATCGTCCGCGATCGCGCGGGTCGCGGCGTTTCGCAGCGCAGCGCGTAGCTCGCGCACGTTGCCGGGCCATGGCCGCAGCAAGCACGACTCCACGAGCTTCGGATGAAGCTTCAATGCGCGACCGGTGTTCGCACTGATCTCGTTCGCGTCGAGCTGCATCAGCCGCGCGAGATCGACGCGGCGCGCTCGCAGCGGCGGCACCGTGACAGCCGTCGCCGATAGTCGCTCGAACAGGTCCTTGCGCAGCAATCCATCGGCGACCGCGGTGCGCAGCTCGTAGCCGCTGCACGCGATGCCGCAGTCGATCTGGCCGGTGGCGGTACGGGTATCGAGCAGCCTGACGAGGATGTCCTGCGCCGACAGATCGAGCTCGCCGATCGCGGACAGATAGAGCGTGCCGCCACGCGCCATCTGGAGGTGGCCGATGGTCTCGACCACGCCTTTCCTGCCGCCGAACAGCAGGCGCTCGCCGACGCCCGCGATCGCGTTGCAGCTGATGGTCACGAAGGGG
>JACCYD010001378.1 GCA_013696695.1 Deltaproteobacteria bacterium
GCTGCGTCACGTCTGGCACTCACAAGAAGAAGCTCGCGGCGGCCAAGAAGGCTCACGACGACGACATCTCCGCTTCGAAGAAGCGCGAAGGCGATCTGTCGACGAAGCTGACCGCCGCGAACACAGAGCTCGACACCCTGAGGACCGACAAGGCCGGTCTTCAGAAGCAGGTCGACATCATGAGCGCGACCGGCGCGGCGATGGAGGAGCGGCTCAAGCAGCTCGGCCAGAACGTCACCAGCCTGACCTCGCGCAACCAGGATGCGACGCGCCAGCTCGAGGAGCTGCGCCGCCAGAAGGTCGCCGCCGAGGCGCGTGCGGCTCAGTTCCGCAGCCTGGTCGCCAAGCTCCAGCAGATGATCACGTCGAAGGAGCTCAAGGTGCTGCCGCGCAACGGCCGCCTGATCATCGCACTGCCGAACGACATCCTGTTCGACTCCGGCTCGACGACGCTCAAGCCTGCCGGGCAGAAGGCGCTCGAGAAGATCGCCGCCGTGCTCGCGACGATCGACGATCGCAACTTCCTCGTCGCCGGCCACACCGATAACGTGCCGATCAAGACCGGTCGTTACTCGTCGAACTGGGAGCTGTCGACGGAGCGCGCGGTCAACGTCGTCACGTTCCTGGTCAAGAAGGGCATGAAGCCCAAGGTGCTGTCGGCCGCCGGCTACAGCGAGTTCGATCCGATCGCCGAAAACAATAGCGAGCCGAACAAGGCGCTCAACCGCCGCATCGAGATCGTGCTGCAGCCCAACATCTCGGAGCTGCCCTCTCTCGACGACATCAAGTAGTGAACGCAGGGACGAGCGAACAGGTAAGTCCGGCGCCCCTCGTTCCGGCGCTCGATCCCGATCTGTTCCCGGTCCACATCGGGTTCTCGACGACGACTGGCCCGCTGTCTCGGTTGATCCGGTGGGCGACCGGCGCCAAGGTTTCGCACTGCTTCATCGTCTATCGCTGCGGCGTGTTCGGCGGTGACATGGTGCTCGAGGCCAGCGGCTCTGGGTTTCGCGTGATGGCGTGGGACCGCTTCGATCGCGTCAACAAGCTGATCGCCGTGTATCGGCTGCGCCGGCCCGACGTGGCGCTGCGCGGCGGCATGATGCGGCTCGGGCCGCGGCTCGGCGACGCCTACGACACGCTGAGCCTGTTCGGCTACCTGTTGCGGAGCGTGTTCTCGCTGCGCCGGGTGCCGTTCAACTCGCGCAAGAAGCTCGTGTGCTCGGAGGCGGTCGCGCTGTATCTGCAGCACGTCGGGGTCGATGTCGGTCGGACCAGCGTGGTCACGCCGCGCGATCTGTTCGAGGTCGCGCAGCGCCAGCAGGACGTTTTCGAGCTGATAGAGACAGGAAAGGCGTTCAAGAAGCTCCGCCGCGGAGGCAAGTAAGCCAAATCCGCGTCAAAGGGCTCGAAGGGGCTTGCCTTTTCGGCCCCCGGGAAAGAAAACCCCTGCCATGCGTTGCTTAGCGGCAGGTCTCATCGCGCTCACCACTACATCTGTGGCGAGCGCCAATGTCGAGGTCGGAGGAGTCGCCGGCCTTCACACGTTCAACGGCGACGGCGCCCTCGGCGTCGTCACCGACAACATGGATGATCCGACGCCCGCAGCGACCAGCCTCAAGAATTCGACGTTCTTCGGGCTCCGCCTCGGTGTGTATTTCGGCAAGAAGTTCGGTGTCGAGGTCGAGGCGGGTGGCATCCCGACGGAGCCACGCACGATCTTGTTCGATCTCTGGATGGTCGCTGCGCGTGCGCAGTTCGTCTACCAGCTGCGCACCGACAAGGAAGGCAGCGTGCTGTTGCCGTTCGCCCTCGCGGGCGCGGGCATGCTGCAGATCGTCGATGTCGGTGCCGAGGGCAACGAAGACATCGTCAAGAAGGACACCAAGATCGCGCCGTACATCGGCTTCGGTGCAAAGTACCGCACCGCCGCCGGGTGGGGCGTTCGCGGGGATGCGCGCGCGATCCTCGTCCAGACGATCGATCGCGAGCAGGGCGAAGATCTCGGCAAGACCGGCTTCGGGCTCGAGGTCGAGCTCCTGCTCTCGATGTATCGAGACTTCGGCTACAAGGCCCCGCCGAAGAAGAAGGAACTGCCGCCGCTGCCGAAGGATGACGATCCGGACAAGGACGGCATCCTCGGTGCTGCCGACCAGTGCCCGACGGAGCCCGAGGACAAGGACGGCTTCGAGGACGAGAACGGCTGCCCCGACAAGGACAACGACAAGGACGGCATCGCCGATGCCGCGCCCGACAAG
>JACCYD010001396.1 GCA_013696695.1 Deltaproteobacteria bacterium
GGTAGCGTCCGTGATTGCTGGCATACCCAGTTGGATCACGGCAGGTGGGATCTGCTCGATCCCCAAACGCGTCTATCTCCTATGTGATCGAATCGATCGAGCTTTTCGCCGACGCAGTAGTGCTAACTGGTCGGACGTTAGGGCCCGCGAATGAGCTACTCGGTCCCTCAACCACGCTTCGCCGCCGGGTTCTCGACGAGGACAGCCAGCGAAACGCGCCGAACTCGATCGAGTTGTTCACTCGCGCGCCCTTAGTAAGCGGGACGCGAGCCGACAGCCCCACTCACTTCTGGGCCACGTGTCGGGCAGACGTATATACGGTATATACGTGACGTCGGCCGGTAGGTCGTAGGTAGTAGGCCCGATCAGGTCGAGCCCGATCAGCTCCTCGCGGTGGTCAGCTAACTGGTCGGGGGCTGTCGGCTCGCGTCCCGTTACTCACTCACTTCTGGGCCTCGTGTCGGGCAGACGTATATACGGTATATACGTGACGTCGGCCGGCGTAGGTCGTAGGTAAGTAGGCCCGATCAGGTCGAGCCCGATCAGCTCGTCGTGGTCGATATGACCATCCCCTCTCAGACGACCTATATGGGCCATATAGGGACCGTTGAGGGAGGTAGGCGCGGGTGTGGCCGCTGAAGGCCCAACCGATCGAATATCGATCAGGAACGCTCAGCCTCCTGATAACTTCGGGAGCTGTACTTAGTACTTGGCGGCGGCGAGCAGGGCGTAGTGATCGTCGAGCAGCAATTCGCGGATGGTGCGAACGCTGGGTAGCGTGGCGCGCTTGCGGCGGCGCATCAGCAACGGCTGCGTGACCATCGGCGGGCGTTCGCGGCGCGCCACCTGAATCTCGACCATCAACTTCCACGTCTCGCTCGTCGTTCCGTCGCTCATCGATCCATAGAGGAGGCTCGCTCTTGGTTGTTGCACGACGATTTTCGCCAATGGAAATGCCTGGTTGAGTCATCACACATCCCTGCGAAGGTCGCAGCGCGCGACCCGTCGCGCTATATCGCTCCAGTGCGCGAGCTTGTTGTCGTTGCCGCTGTGACGTCGCTCGCGATGGGTTGCGTGCTCGCGATCGGCTGTTCGTCATCGATCGGTGACGGGCCGCCTCCACTGACCGGCAAGCCGGTGGATGCCACGGGATCCTCGGGATTGGCCTCGGGTTCCGCCGCCGGATCCGCCACCAGCTCGCCGGGACGTGCGCCTGCTGCCCCAACCGCGCCCGGGCAACGGCTGCCCGACATCGCGAGGCCGATCGCGTATGACCTGCGCCTCGAGCTCGATCCGGACAGCGAAGCGTTTCGCGGCACGGTCGCGATCGAGATCGAGCTCGCGCGTCCCACCGACCACGTGTGGCTGCACGCCGACGATCTGGTGATCGCGAAGGCGAGCTATCGCGCAGGCAGTCGATCGGGCCCGCTCGTCGATCTCGCGATCGCAAACGACGACGACATGCGCGCGTTCAAGCTCGATACCCAGCTGTCGGGCAAGGTGACGCTGACGTTCGAGTACAGCGGCCACGTCGCGAAGGACGAGCCCGAAGGCTTGTTTCGCCAGCAGGCGAAGTCGAAGTGGTACCTGTTCGCGCAATCGGAGTCGGTGTTCGCGCGGCGGATCCTGCCGTGCTTCGACGAGCCGCGCTGGAAGCCCGCGTGGCGCGTGACGCTGGTCGTGCCCGACAAGCTCGTCGCGCTCGGCAACGGCGCGGTGATCTCGGAGACCGCGATCGCCGGTGGTAAGCGCGAGGTCAAGCTCGCCGAGGTCACCAGCATGGCGTCATATCTACTGTCGGTCGCGGTCGGTCCGTTCGCGATCGTCGACGTCGGCAAGGTCGGGCGCAATCGCGTGCCGGCGCGCGTCGTGGTGCCCGCGGGCAACGAGCGCAACGTCGCGATCGTTCCCGCGAAGCTGCCGGCGGTGGTCGACGCGCTCGAGAACTATCTCGATCGTCCGCTGCCGCTCGCGAAGCTCGATCTCGTCGCGGTGCCGAAGTTCTTCGGCGCGATGGAGAACACCGGGCTGGTGACGTTCGAGGCATCGATCCTGATCGGCGATCCGAAGAAGTGGTGGGTGCCGCGCCGGTTCATCCGGTTCGCCGCGCACGAGCTCGCCCACCAGTGGTTCGGCAACCAGGTCACGCAGGTGTGGTGGGACGATCTGTGGCTCGCCGAAGGCTTCTCGACCTGGCTCGGCGACAAGATCTCCGACGAGCTCGGCGCCTACAACGATCCGGCGATGCGGCGTGCGCTCGCGCGGCTCCACGCGCTCGGCGAAGACGATGATTCGACGCCGCGCCCGCTGCGCCGGCCGATCGATTCGGAGGGCGTCGAGGACCGGTTCGACGCGATCGCGTACGAGAAGGGCGGGGCGCTGCTCGAGATGATCGAAGAGTTCGTCGGTACCGAGAAGTTTCGCGACGCGATTCGCGCCTACGTCGTCGCGCACGACGGGCGCCACGTGACGTCGCGCGACGTGGTGCGCGCGCTCGAGCCGGTGTCGGCAGATGCCGCGGCCGCGATGCAGACCTATCTCGATCTCGGCGGCGCGCCGGTGGTGACGCTGAGGGTCGAGTGCACGGCGTCACCCGCGATCGAGGTGCGCTCGAGTGCCGGCACGATTCCGGTCTGCGTGCGCTATCCCGATGGCGCGACGATCGCGCGCGCGTGCGTGGTCGCATCGGCGACGCGCGGCACGATCAAGCCGGCCGCGTGCCCGGCGTGGGTGATCGGCAACGCGAACGGCGATGGTTACTATCGGATCGCGAATCCGGCGGTATCCGCGAAGGCGCCGATGACGCCGTCGGAGCGCCTGACGTACGCCGACGATCTCGCGGCCGCGACGCTGCGCGGCGAGCTCTCGATCACCGACGCGTTGCGCGAGGCCAAGACGTTGATGGCCGGTGACACCGCGAGCGCGCTCGGCGCGGCGAACATCGCAGCTGCGATCGATCCACTGGTCGAGGAAGCATTGCGTCCTGCATGGTCGCGATGGATCACCACGCGGTTCGCAGCGCGAGCGAAGGCGAAGGGTCCGCCGACCGGCGTCGAGGCCGCACTGAAAGAACAGCTGTGGGAGCTGCTGCCGGCGCGCGGTCCCGGCAAGCCGTGGTTCGACAAGATCGTCGCGAAGGCGAAGGCCGCGCCGGAAGCGAGGCACGAGGCAATCCTCGAGAACCTCGGCGAGCTGTCGCCCGACCTCGCACCCCACGTGGTGGATCTCGCCTTGGCGGGTACGTTCAAGCCGGAGAAGCTGTTCCCTGCGATCGCGGCAATGCTCGCGCGGCCGGTGGCTCGGTCGGCAATGTGGCGGGCGCTTCGCGATCGATTGCCGAAGCTCGCCGCCTCGGTGGCCGCGGTCGAGCTCGAGGAGCTGCTGGCCGCCACGGCCTCGCTCTGCGATCAGGTGGAGCGCGAACAAGTGGTCGCGGCGTTCACCAACAGGGTGCCGGCGCCGAAGCTGTCGAAGCCGCTGGCGTCCATCGATCGCTGCGTCGCGCGGCGCGGCAAGCTCGGTGATCTCGCGGCCGCGCTCAAGCGGGCGTAGTCAAAGCCGTAGCGAAAGGCGCCGTCGCGTTTTGCCACGACGAACTGCGTGAAACTGCTAGTCACCGACCGTGTCTCGCTTGCATGGCAGCATCAGTCGGAACCGAAGGCAAAGGTAGCGTCAACGTCGAGCTCAACATCGTGCCGTTCATCGATCTGATGAGCTGCCTCACCGCGTTTCTTCTCGTCACCGCGGTGTGGGTCAACATCTCGCAGCTCGATGTCAAACCGGCCGGCAAGGCGCGCGACGTGCCGGATTGTGTAGAGGGATGCGACGACCCGAAGTTATCGGTGCTCGTCGACGGCGATGGCGTCTGGATCGGCGTCTCGCGCGTCAACGAGTTCGAACAGATCCCGAAGCTCGCGGGCGGCGGCTACGACTGGCCGAAGGTCGGCGAGCGCCTGAAGGTGCAGAAGAAGTCGCCGTTCTTCGAGGATAAGACGCACATCGAGGTCGCGGCGAACAGCACCTCGGCGACGCCGATCGCCTACAACCAGCTGATCGCGGCGATGGATGTCGCGGTGCAGTCCGGGTTCATCGACGTCGGCCTGACGGATGCGCAGGGTCTGTCGGCCCGCCCGACGATGTGAAACGTGGCAGGCTCGCAACATGCGAGCAGCCCTCTGGATGTTGTTGGTGCCGTGTGTCGCGCTGGCCGACGCGAAGGATGATCTCGCGGCGCGTGCGGCGAAGGTGCATCGCGATGCGATCGTGATCGACACCCACCTCGATGCGCCCGATCAGCTCGCGGACAAGTGGGCCGACATCGCCGACAAAGGCTCCACCGATCACTTCGACATCCCGCGCGCTCGCACCGGCGGGCTGACCGCACCCTTCTTCTCGATCTACGTCTCGGCGTCGTACGCGCAGAGCGGCGGTGCAGCCGCCCGTGCGCTGACGCTGATCGATCTCACCCGCCGTGTCGTCGATGGTCATCCGAAGGACATGACGATGGCGTCGTCGGTGGCTGACATCCGCGCCGCGAAGCAGGCCGGCAAGATCGGCGTGCTGATGGGCATCGAGGGCGGCCACGCGATCGAGGATTCGCTCGCGGTGCTGCGCGAGATGTATCGCGCCGGCGTTCGCTACATGACGCTGACGCACACCAACACCAACCACTGGGCGGATTCGTCGGGGCCGTTCTACGAGCCCGACTTCGATCCCAAGAAGTCCGCGATTCACGGCGGCCTGTCGGGCTTCGGCAACGAGGTCGTCAAGGAGATGAACCGCCTCGGCATGATCGTCGACGTCTCGCACGTCTCCGACGCCACGGTCGACGACGTGCTGGCGGTATCGCGTGCGCCGGTGATGGCCTCGCACTCGTCGTGCAAGGCGATCGCGAACATGCCTCGCAACCTGACCGACGATCAGATCAAGCGCATCGTCGCGAAGGGCGGGATGATCAACATCAACTTCGGATCGATGTTCCTCGATCAGAAGGGCTACGACGGGCTGCGTGCGAGACTCGCGAAGATCAAGACCGAGTGGGCCGCGATCCGGGCCAAGTACAAAGCCGATCCGCAGAAGGCCGCCGAAGCGCGCCGCGCACTCTACAAGTCGTTCGGCGCGCCGTATCGCACGCAGTGGACGACGGTCGTCGATCACATCGAGCACGCGATCAAGGTCGCGGGCGAGGACGCCGTCGGGCTCGGCACCGATTACGACGGGGTCGGCGACCCGCCGATCGGGCTCGACGATGTCTCGCTGCTGCCGAAGCTCACCGAGGAGCTGCTGCGGCGCGGCCACTCCGAGGCGCGGGTGAAGAAGGTGCTTGGCGAGAACTTCCTGGCGTTCTTCGCGCGCGTCGAGGCCACGCGCGCCTCGCTCGCGAAAGAGCTGCCGTCGCCCGCGGTTTACAAGAAGTAGCGAGGCCGAGGCGAGGCCCGGAGGAGGGGTAGGGTGGCGAGGTGGAGGGGCGAGCGCGAGGCCGAGCGAACAAAGCGAAGAATAATCAAGTTAGCGCGCGCTGCACGGCGAGCAGTGCCGTGCTCGACACCGCGTCGACACAGATCGCCGCGTGCGGATCGCCGCGTGTCGGGCCGCGATTGATGATCGCCACCGGCACGCCGTGCTCGGCGGCGCGCCGCACGAACCGGTAGCCCGAGAACACCGTGAGCGACGACCCGACGACGAGCAGGACCTCGGCGCGATCGAACGTCGACCACGCGGCGTCGAGGGTCGGCCGCGGCACGCTGCCGCCGAAGAACACGACGT
>JACCYD010001408.1 GCA_013696695.1 Deltaproteobacteria bacterium
GGCGCCTGTTCCGAAGCTCGCCGCTGCGAGCTGGGAGCTGTGGGACGGCAATCAGTTCAAGATGTACGTGATCTCGAAGACGGCCGTCGCGGCGAACGCGAAGCTGTCGTTCGACTTCGTCAAGACGCCGACCAAGACGCCGTTCGTGATCACGCTCGAGGTCAGACCGCCCGGCGGCTCGCCCACGTCGGAAGGCGTCTGGAACGACTGCCCCGAGAACAAGATCCGCTGCGACTCCGGCGGCACCAAGACGCACGTGACGAAGAAGGCTGGCCAGGTGTTGCTGCAGGCCGGGATCAACTGGACCGTCACCGGCGTCACCGACGAGAGCAAGGGCACGCTGGTCACGTGGACGAACAACCTGTCGCGCGAAGTCGTCCAGCTGCGGCTCCTCAAGTGATGAGGCGCTGGATCTTGGTCGCGCTCGCCGTCGCATGCAGTGGCAAGAAAACCGAGCAACCTGCATCGGCCGGTCCGGATGGTGGTGCGGGTGGGTTCGTACATCCACCGATCGATTCGAAGATCGTCGACGTGGCGCCCGCCGACTGGGTCGCGTGCAAGGCCGCGCTCGAGGCCGCACCGAAGACACCCGCGATGCGACGCGTGCAATCGCTGCTGGGCGCGTGCAAGCCGTGCGGCGACTGGAAGCCGCTGCTGGAGTGGACCAAGGAACAACCCGACGGCGGCCCGACTCGCACGCAGATCGAAGACGCGATGATCGCGTGCAAGGCGTACTGCAACGGTGATGCGAAGCAGCGCTTTCTCGGCACGCTCGACAAGTTTCGCGGCAAGGAGACCCGCGGTCCGTGGCGCTTCCTCGGCGACATCTGCAAGGAAGCCGTCAGCGCGGTGCCCGACAATCGCTACGCCTCGGCGCCGTGGTTTGCCCTCGATCGGATCGCGCGCGCGGCAGGCGAGCGCGCCGATCTGCTGCCGTTGCTCGATGCGGTCGAGTTCCCGCTCCCCGTGATCTCGATCAGCGGCTACGGCTACGAGCTCGCGAAGTCGCCGGTGACGGCCCCCGATGCCGGGCCGCTCGCGATGACGGTGACCCAGCTCGAGATGCGCATCGCCGTGGTGCCGCGCGGCAAGCTGTCGAAGGATGGCGTCGTGACGCTGACGCGCGGCGAGCTCTACCCCGGCATCGCGTTCAAGACGCCGGCGGAGCTCGAGGCCGCGATCACCAAGCTCGGCGAAGGCGCGGGCGCGGCGCTGACCGGCCCGGTGATCGAGCAGGGCACCGGCATCGCGATCTTTGCACCGCACGCGATGACGGCGCAGCGCTTGCTCGACGCGCTCGCGGCCACCGGCGAGCGGCCGCGCATCGTCAAGTCCGGTAAATCGCCCCCCGGCACCCCCGCCACCCCCGGGTCCGCCCCGAAAGCTGCCTGGCTCACCGGCGATGTCCGGCTCGCGGTCGCCGCCACCGGAGGACCTCCGGGCTGGGCGCTCGCCGGTTCGATCCCGGTCGCGTTGCGCACGACGCCCGTCTCGGGGGCGATCACGCTCGATCTCGACGACAATCCCGATCCGGTGATCGAGCAGCTGAAAGCCAAGAAGGCCGAGCTCGCGGCGGTGATCGCGAAGCACGCGTCCGCCTCTGCGGACGATGTCCCAGACAGCCCGCCGTGGCCGCTCTGGAAGCCCGCGCTCGCGATCCGGCTCGGTCCGAAATCCACCGTCGGCGGGCTCGCGAAGGTCGTCGGCGCGGCGGTCTACTTCGACGTCAAGTCGGTCGCATTGATCGCCGGCGTCAAGAACGTCACGAAAGGCGCGAAGTGACCGCTCCGGCGTTCGACATCATCATCATCGGCGGCGGGATCACCGGCGTCGGCATCGCACGCGACGCGGCGTTGCGTGGCCTGCGCGTCGCGCTGTTCGAGAAGGGCGACTACGCCTCGGGCACGTCGTCGAAGTCGAGCAAGATGGTGCACGGCGGGCTCCGTTACCTCGAGCACGGCGAGATCGGGCTGGTGTTCGAATCGGTCTCGGAGCGTCGCGTGCAGACGCGCGTCGCGCCGCACCTGGTGCGTCCGTTGCCGTTCCTGATCCCGATCTACAAGGGCGCGAAGCCGGGCTTCGAGCTGATGAACGTCGGTCTCTGGATCTACGACTCGCTCGCACTGTTTCGCGCACCGCGCATGCACAAGACGTTTCGTGGGCAGCGGCGCGCGTTGGAGATCGAGCCGCAACTCAAGTCCGACGGCCTGCGCGGCGTCCTCGAGTATTACGACTGCGCCACCGACGACGCGCGGCTGACGCTCGAGAACGCGCTCGACGCGCGCTCGCTCGGCGCGGATTGCCGCACGTATACCGAGGTGACCCGGTTCGAACGCGCTGCGGACGGCAGGATCACCGGCGTCGGAATTCGCGATCGGTTGACCGGCGAGTCCTCGATCGTCACCGCGCGCGTCGTCGTGCTCGCCGCCGGCGCGTGGA
>JACCYD010001445.1 GCA_013696695.1 Deltaproteobacteria bacterium
CTTCGGTGACGAGCGAGATCCTGGTGGCCGCGCTGCGCTTCCGATCGAAGCGAACTTCATAGCCGACCTCGCGTCCGAGCTCGACGCCGCGCTCCGACGCGATCCGCGTCGCAGCGAGGCGAGCCGCGAGGCGGCGCGGCTGGAGCACCACGATCTCGCCGTCGATCGCGCCGGCATCGAGCAGCGCCCCCGGCACGCGCGTCGTCTTGCCGGCGCCCGGCGGTGCGACGAGCACGGCGACGCGCCGATCGCGGACTGCCGTCACCAGGGCAGCCAGGACGTCATCGATGGGCAGCTTCGCGAGCACGAACCCTACCGTTGCGGGATCCGGCCGGGTTGTCGAGGGCCAGCCGGTGCTCAGTGGCGGAGCCCGCGATCAGTGGCACCAGATGCTGACGCCGAGCTCGACGAGCGGCCGCGACGAGAAGAACTTGATCGCCGCATCGCCGGTCACCGCATCTTCGCCGAGCGTGCCGGCGACCACGTACGACGTCGAGTCGGTGTCGTTGTCGTCCGGGCGTTCGAACTGACAGCGCGCCTGCCCGGGACCATTTCCGAAACAGGTCAGCTTCGTCAGCGGCTTGGGTTTGCGCGCGAGCACGTCCTTACCTACCGCGCCGATCTCGAGCCCGAGCTCGTCCTTGATTCCCTTCGTCACCACGCGCACCCCGCACCCGAGCTCGGCGACCAGCGAGCCGTTCGCGGCGGTCACCCTGTTGCGGTTGACCTTGCAGGTGCCGTAGGTCGTCGGCGGTGGCGCCGAGTCGGTCTCGCTCAGATAGACCGACCACGAATACTTCTCGAGGGTCTTCCACATCTCGGTGGCGACGATCGATGGCTTGCCGGCAAAGCACGGATTGTCCGATCGAGCGGGCGAGGGCCTCGTAGGTGCCGGAGCGGCAGGCTTCGGATCCGGTGCAGCCATGGTGGAACCACACGCGAGGAGCAACAACGCGAACGCCCGATGCATGTCGAGGCAACGTTACGACCTGGCTCGTGATTCCACTGACGGAGCTTCGGTATGCTCGCGGCGATGTTCCCTGCTCCGCCGCGGCCTGAATTTCCCGAGAACCAGTGCGGCAAGACCGAGGGACACCTGCGCTACGAGGACATCACGCAAGACGGTCGGCTGATGCCGATCGCCATCCCTCCGGCGCTCGCGGGGTTCTGGCGGACCGTTCTGATCAAGCACAAGGGCGCGACGCTGGCAGGACAGGCCGGCATCTTGCCGATCCTGACGCGGCTGACGATCACCGCGCTCGATCAACACATCCGCGTCGACCGCCCGATCGAATCAGATGCCGGCTTCCAGCTCGCGCACGATCGCGACGCCGCGGGTGAGGTGACGAAGCTGTTCATGCAGGTGTGGTGCGACGTCCGCGGGGCGGCCGGCCGGATCGTGCCGCGGACGCCGGCCGGTCCGCTGACGCTCGCGGGCCAGCTGTTCGCCGAGCACGTCTACACGCGGCCGTTCGGTCCGCCCGAGCAGCGACGGATCACCAAGCTCGAGGTCGAGGGACTACCGCTCGTCCCCGAGGCCCACTACCCGGCGCCGTCGCCGGCGACCGCGGGAGAAGCGCCCGAGGGTGCGGTCTGGCTCGACGACCTCGCGGCCGACCCCACCGAACACGTGTTCACGCTCGACCAGACCGATTCGAACCAGCACGTCAACTCGCTGGTCTACATCCGGATCTTCAGCGACGCGGTCAACCGACGGTTTGCTTCTGCTGGCCGGCCGCTCAGCGGGCGCACCACAGCGGTCGACGTGGCGTTTCGCAAGCCGTGCTTCGCGGGCGATCGGGTGAGGGTTTCTCTGCGGCTATTCGAGCGCGCCGGCGAGATCGGGGCGGCGGGCTTCGTGGCGGTGCCCGGGGAGGAACAACGTCCCCGCTGCTTCGTGCGCGTGATGACCGGCGCTTAGCCGATCACGCTCGTCATCGGGCGCTGACAACTTCCCCTATCGGAGGGGGTTGCTAGCACGCGAGCCGTGATTATCGGTTTCTGCACCAACGCAACCCATCACCATCTTCCCTGAACATCTTCCCTACACAGGAGGAATTCCGATGTCTCTCGCACTCCGCAACGGCCACATCAACGGCAACCCCAACGTCTCGACCCGCTATCGCGACCCGTTCTCGATCGCTCGCGAGCTGCTCTCGTG
Source organism: Deltaproteobacteria bacterium (assembly GCA_013696695.1). Classification (GTDB taxonomy): domain Bacteria; phylum Myxococcota_A; class Polyangia; order Haliangiales; family Haliangiaceae; genus JABFXX01. The sequence continues at coordinate 2,162 of JACCYD010001445.1, forward strand.
GGATCCGTTCACCGGTCGCCCGGCCAGCGCCTTCTCGCCTGCGTTCTCCGTCAAGGAGACGAACGAATCGTTCGTGCTCAAGGCGGACCTCCCCGGCGTCGCCGAGGGCGATCTCGATATCGCGGTGCACAACAACATCCTCAGCGTGTCGGGCAGCCGGCAAGCCGAGGAGCGTAAGGAGGGCGAGACCTACGCCCTCTACGAGCGCCAGTTCGGTTCGTTCTCGCGCAGCTTCCAGCTGCCGGAGATGGCCGACGGCGAGCGGATCGACGCCAAGCTCGAGACCGGCGTGTTGACGCTCACGATCGGCAAGCGAGCCGAGGCGAAGCCCCGCAAGATCCAGCTCAAGAAGTAGTGGATCACCAGGCCTGCGCGTAGCGATCGAGCACCGCCACGGCGGCTTGCTCGAGCTCGCTACGCGTCACGGCCTGCAACATCTCGGCGTGTGAATTGATCACCAACCCGTCGTACGACGCGATGACCCGGATCTGGTTCACGCCATCCGCGAAGTACACGGCCACGGCGTGATCGAAGCTCGGCACGTCGTGGGCGATGAACGCGAGCTGGTACGTCGCGATCGCGGGCGCACCACCGAGCGAGATCGACGTGATCTCGAACGTGGTGTTGCTGTGATCGCGCAGGTCCGGCGGGATCGTGATGCGAAGGGCATCGCTCTCCACACGCCAACGCTCGAGCTGCATCGGCAGGCAGCGCAAGCACGGCTGCACGGTCACGGTGATGGCAACGGCGGGCGACGCATGCCGCCACTCGACATCGAGGAACGCGTCGTCGAGCTTGCGAACGGTCTTCGTCAGGGTTGGAACGTCGAGCGCCGATAACGCCGTCAGGCGATCGCGCGCGAGCGGCTTCGTGGTCTTCGCCGGCGGCTTGCCGGAGGCGCGCACACTGATCCGCGAAAACGGTGTCTCCGACGCTGCCGCCGGCACGACCGGGGACGGCAGCGGTGCGCCAGTCGTCGTCGGCGCGACCGGATCTGGCTGCGGCTTGTCACCGCAGGAGATCACGAGGCAGAGAACGATCGGGGTCACGCTCCACCCCTTCATCACACCGAGATCTTTGATCATCTGACCGGAAACGTACAAACCGATTCGCGAATCAGTTTGTTATGCACGCTCGAACAGGCCGGCTGCGCCTTGGCCGCCACCGATGCACATCGTCACGATCGCGCGCTTGCCGCCGCGCCGCTTGAGCTCGTAGAGCGCCGTGGCGGTGAGCTTCGCGCCGGTGCACCCGAGTGGGTGGCCGAGGGCGATCGCGCCGCCGTTGACGTTGACCTTGTCGTCGGGGATGCCGAGCTCCTTCTGGCAATACACCGACTGGCTCGCGAACGCTTCGTTGATCTCGAACAGGTCGATGTCGGCGACGGTCAGGCCGGTCTTCGCGAGCAGCTTCTTCACCGCGGGCAGGGGGCCGATGCCCATGATCTCGGGATCGACACCGACGGTGACGAAGTGCCTGAACACGCCGAGCGGCTTGATGCCGAGCTCGTCGGCCTTGGCGCGCGACATCACGATGCAGGCCGCGGCGCCATCCGAGATCGGCGAGCTATTGCCGGCGGTCACGCTGCCGCCCTGAGCGAATGCCGGCGGTAGCTTCGCGAGCCCCTCGAGCGTGGTGTCGGGGCGCGGCAGCTCGTCGACGGTGAAGTCCTTGTAGATCTTGTTCGCGCCGTCGAAGCCGATCGCGCGTACCGCGACGATCTCCTCGGCGAACCGCTTGGACTCGAGCGCGGCCTTGGCCTTCTGCTGGCTCTTGTAGGCGAACTGATCCTGATCCGCGCGGCTGATCGAGAATCGCTTCGCGACGTTCTCGGCGGTGATCCCCATCGGCGTGTTCGCGCCGGGCAGCTTGTCCATCAGCTCCGGCGAGGCCGAGAGGTGGAATCCGGTCATCGGCACCCACGTCATCGACTCGACCCCACCGGCGATCACGATGTCGTTCGTGCCGGTCGCGATCGACCCGGCGGCGATCGCGATCGCCTGCAGCCCCGACGAGCAAAACCGGTTGATGGTCTGCGCGGGGACGTCGGGTCCGAGATCCGCGAGCAGCGAGATCAGACGCGCGACGTTCAGGCCTT
>JACCYD010001461.1 GCA_013696695.1 Deltaproteobacteria bacterium
AAGCAGCTTCGCGCGAAGTATCGCGCGAAGCAGCTTCGCGCGGATCAATCCGCAGGCTGTCCTTCGCCAGCGAAGCCGGCGGCAACAGCTCGTCACGGTGCGCCTCCCGATCGAACGGAACCGTGAGGTCCTCGTCGCCCGCCTTGGGTGGCTCGCCGGGGGTACTACGCTCGGGCACGACGCATCTTATAGACCAGCCACCGGGTGAACCAGCAAGTGCTAGGCTGACGGCTCCTGATGCGTTGGTTCGTCGTCGCGATCTTGCTGTCTTGCAAAGGTGATCCGCCGTCGGTGACGCCGGCTCCCGGGTCTGCCGAACCGACGGGAGCGCCAAACGTCGCTGTGCCCCAGCGCCCGGTCCTCCCCGATGCCGGCACGCCCAGGCCGACGCTGCCGGACCAAGGTAGCGGCAAGCCCGCCGAGGCCACGTTCGAGTCCGAAGCACGCGACGTCGGCTGGGCGGCCGATACCGAATCCACGATCCAGCAGCGGTTCGAGAAGGTGCGCGGCGCCAAGCTGTCGGGCACCGAGTGTCGCCAGACGCAGTGCAAGCTCACGATCGTCGGCAGCGAGAGCGATGTCGCGCAGACCATCGCCGATCTGGAGAGTCATCGCGGCCTGCACGGCTACGCGAAGAACATCCTGCTCACGGCGCCGGCGAAGAAGCCCGATGGCACGCTCGAGCTGCGCGCGTTCGCGATCTTCGAACGCTAGCCCGAAACAGCAAACACCACTCGACGGGGCGGACGAGCGGCGCTGGACGGAAGTGGTTGTTCAGGCTGCTGCGGCGGCGTCCGCGAGATCCGCGATCGGCGAGTCGCCGTTGATGCTCTGCAGGCAACGCACGAGGTGCGCGCGAATCTTGTGCTTCTTCGAGTACACGGTCTTCAAGCTGATCTGCATCTCGGCCGCGATCTCGTCGGCTTCCATGCCCTTCTGATAGTAGAGCTCGACGAAGTGGCGGTCCTTGTCGGTGAAGTCCGAGAGCAGCTCGTTCAGGTGATCCCAGCGCTCCTTCTCGATCAGCTGATCGAGCGGCGTGCGATCGCACTCCTCGTGCGGGTCGAGATTGCCGTCGACCTTGTCGAGGAGGGGGCGGCGGCCGGCGCTACGAAGGAAGTCGTAGGCGGCGTTCACCGAGATCATGCCGATCCACGAACCGAGCTTGGTGCCGCGCGCCGGGTTGTAGATGCGGAGCTTGTGCATGTCCTCGCGGACGAGCTGCATCATCACGTCAGCGTAGATCTCGTCGAGATCCGCGCTCGATAGCGTGGGCGCGTACTTGAGGGTGACCTTGGTGATGCAGCGATAGATGAGAGGACGGAAACGGCGGATGAGCTCCGCCCAGCCACGGGAATCACTGCGCAACACGAACTTGAGCAACTCACGATCAGACCAGTCAGCAGCGTTTGGGGAGATGCGAGTTGCGAGTAATGCCATGTGGACAGCTCACAAAAGCAACGTCGGTGCCACGCCTAACATGCTGATATCATAGGTTCGACTCCCGCTTCTCCCGGTCCTTCCCACCATTCACAGGTGAATTCGACCAAGCACCGGGAAGCGATCCCGATCTACGCCCGTATCGCTCCCGGCCCGAGGCAGATGTAGGTCACGCGTCGCGTTACCGTGGCTGCATGTTCGGGCCCCACGATGGCACGCGAGTTCGTCCGCATCCGTATCGCCGGATGATGTTGTTCCTGATGCGCGGCCGAAACGAGTCGGCGGTCTACTTCGAGCAGCATCTCGATCTCACGAGGACGCTCCCGTGGATCGCGGAATGGAATGAGGGGCGCACGGCTACGAGTAAGGCGACACTCTTTCACGTCGTGCTCCATGGCCTGGCAAGCGTGCTTCACGAACGCGAGCGTCTCAATCGGTTCACAGTGGGGCGTCGCACCTTCCAGCGGAACCATGTCGCGCTGTCGTTCGCCGCGAAGAAGCAACTGTCCGATGACGCTCCACTCGCGACCGTGAAGCGGCGTTTCAGACCCGGCGAATCGTTCCCCGACATGGTCGGCAAGCTCACCAACGAGATCGGTGGCGCGAAGTCTGCAACCCGATCCTCGATGGATAAGGAGCTGGGGCTCCTCCTGGCGCTGCCGGGGTTCTTGCTCGTGTTCCTGCTCGGCATGCTGAAGCGCCTCTATTCGATCGGCCTCGCACCTCGCGGTTTGATCGACACCGATCCGCTGTACACGAGCGCGTTCGTCGCGAATCTCGGCTCGATCAAGCTCGACGCCGCCTATCATCATTTGTACGAGCATGGAAACTGCCCGCTGTTCGTCACCATCGGTCAGGTGCAGCAGGTGCCCGTCGTCGATGGTGATCGCGTGGTCGCTCGCCAGCAGATGACGTTGCGGTACACCTACGACGAGCGCGTCGAAGATGGGCTCTATTGTGCGAAGTCGCTCCAGCTGCTCGCGCAGCGCATCCAGGACCCTGGGAGTTGGATCTCGTGAACCGCGATAACCCCGATGAGCGGGCGATGGCCGAGACCGCCATCAGCCAGCCGTCCTCTCCGCGCGTGTTGCCTGGGCTGCAACCGGGCGCGCGCTTCGCCGAGCGCTATCTCATCGAGCGCACGCTCGGCGCCGGCGGCATGGGCACCGTCTATGCCGCCCTCGACACGCTCACCGACACGCCGGTCGCGATCAAGCTGGTCGCCGGTCACCACACCGAGATCGAGCGCGTGCGGCTGCGCGAAGAAGTTCGCGCGACGATGCTGCTCACCCACCGCAACATCGCGCGCACGTACACGCTCGACGAGGCCGCCGGCGAGGTGTTCATCGTCATGGAGCTCCTCGATGGCGAGACGCTCGCAGCGCGCATCGCACGCGGCGCGATCCCGCGCACCGAAGCGCTCGCGATCGCGAACCAGCTGCTCGACGCGCTGTCCGAAGCGCACGCGCACGGCGTCGTCCCCCGCGACGTCAAGCCGGCGAACATCATGTGCTGCTCCGACGATCGGGTCGTGCTGATGGACTTCGGCCTCGCGCGTGTCGACGATGCCGATACGTCCACGCACACGACCTCGATCAAGGGCACGCCGGCGTACATGGCTCCCGAGGTCATCGCCGGCCGGCGCGCCGATGCACGCGCCGACGTCTACGCGTGTGGCCTGATCCTGTTCGAGATGGTCACCGGCAAGCCGCCGTTCCGCGCGGCCACGGTCAACGATCTGCTCTACCGCCAGCTCCACCAGCCGATCGACACGCGCCAGCTCGACGAGGTCCTGGCCTCCGCGATCTCTCGCGCGACCACCAAGGATCCCGACGAGCGGCTCGCCAGCATCGACGGCCTGCGAGAGGCACTCGTGACGCCGCTCGCGCCGCCCGTCAAGCCGCGCCACCGCCGTCGCTGGATCCTGGGTGCAGCCGCGCTCGTGGTCGGGGGTGTGCTCGGCGTCGTCACGGTTCGCGCGCTCCGCGACGGCGACCCGCCCGCGACCGCGATCACCGCCGCACCGGTGGTCACCGGCGAGACTCAGCGCGAGCGTCAGCTCGACCAGCTCCTGACCGCCGAGATCGCGACGTCGCTGAAGAAGCTCGGCGAGCGCGCGTGCGCTTGCAAGGACGCCGCATGCGGCCGCGCCGTGATCGACGACATGGTCGCGCTCGGTCGCCGCACGAAGGACTTCGAGGTCGACCTCGCCGACAGCCCGATCCAGGCGAGCAAGGACTTGCTATGCCTCGTCGACCTCGGCATCCCGGCGGCCGAGATCTTCGACGTCAATCGCCGGATCCGCGATCTGCCCGTCGAGCCGCCGCGCGAAGGCGCCTGGTAGTGCTGGCCCACGCTCGAACGAAGAAGACCTCCACAACCGAGCCGTCAGTACATTTGTACTGACGAGCGCGCTGACTAGCTCGCACGCGATCCGTCCGGGGCAATCGCCGTGTTCGGCGCCTAGGCCGCGCGACTCGCCATTTCGCTACCTCGGCCTCGAGAGCTGCCTCGAGCATTTGGGGTGTTCTCGAAGTCGCTGGTGCAGCATTGCCTCGCCAAGCGCGTACAGCTCGAGGCTGTCTCCACGCCTCGCGGAGTCAAACGATGCGGCATCCCTCGATCCTAGCGGATCGCGAAGCTCGTCGAGCCGCGCGAAAGCGCACGGTAATCAGCCTACTGCTCGAACGCCCCGATGTCCGGCGCGGGCCCTTGAGGTCGGGGGGTGTTTTGGAAATCGTGGTCGGTCGAGATGCTGAGCGTAGGATCCGCAGCCCCAACTGCCGGGCTTGTTGGCAACACGCGAAAATCGCCCGTAGCCACATCAACAAACATCGGGTCTGCAATGGTGTTGTTCGCGATCGGTACTTCTTGAGGGAAGATCACGTTGTTAGTGAACGTGCAGTCATCGCCTTCCACAACCGATGTCGCAGAGGCGGCAAATAGGATGTTGTTCTCGAACACCACCGAACGGTGAGCGGACCCCGAGTTCGGTTGACAAAGAATTCCGTTCCCGGGCGAGGTGAAGACCATCGTATTGAACGCGAGACGTACACTGCTGTCCGGTGCGGTGGAGTCGTTTGTGGCGAAGAGAAACTGTGGGTTCTCGAGGATGGAGTTCGTGATCACCAGCGAAACGTGCCTGAAGAGCAGACCGATCCCAGCTAGACCCGGGCTGATCACGTGTAGGCGATCGCCACGAAATGCAGCGTCGGAAGCGATTAAGATCACTGCGCCATCACCCCCTCGCCGAAGCACTGTTCTCGAAACGTCAAAGCTGCAATTCGCCCCGGTAATCAATGCCGAGGAGTCCTCTGCCGCAGCACTCAACGTGGCATCCGAGAGCTGGAGTCTTGACGACGGTTCGTCTGTTTGCCCGCATGAGACGGCGAAGTTCCGCCCGACCAGCTCCGGGCCTCGCAGTTTCACGTCTGCTCCGGTCCTGAGCTCGATTGCAGTGAATCCGAGGATTGTGGCGCCGGTTGCAATGACCTCCAGCGTTGTGATCGTGGCTTGGTCGAACACGAGTGGGTCGGAGTAGACGCCAGGCAGCATCCGCACCTTGGGCAACGGTATCGACGCCCGCGCCAGGGTTATTGCGCGGCCAGCAGTACAGGGTGCCTGAAGTGAACAGTCCGTCTCGTCGCTTCCTTGCGGCGATGCATACACGACGTCTGTTTCCGAAACACAGCTTCCGATGTCACAGACCCTACTCGCGCACTCGTCGTCGATCTCACACGCTCGACAGGTAGCCGCTTGTTCGCAGATCGGCGTGGGGTTCGAGCAATCCTGGTCGGTCGAGCACGACCTGCAACCAACCGTCGGTTCACAACCCAGCGGGCATTGGATCAGATCGTAGTCGTTGCCAGAGCCGTTACACGTGATCGCGCGATCGCCACGGCAGGTTTCGAAGGTTCCGGGGTCGCAAATGACTGCGATACATTCATCAACGGCCCCCGAGCGCGCCGTCGACATCGCAGAACGGGAATGCCTGGTCGGTACAGATGCCATCGGCGCACGAGCGCGGGTTCGGTTTCGTGCACGCGAATCGGCTGACGACCACCCCCCAAACTAAACGCGACATGGACATGGACGGTAGTATCTCCCCCCGCTCCACAGGGTTGCGAAAAAAACTAGAACTCGCTCGCGCACTCGAACAGCCCAGCGTTCTGCGCCGGGAACCGATAGAAGCCGCTGAAGCACATCTCCTGGGTCGAGCTCTCGCCGAAGCTTGTTGCCGCTCCGGTGTTCACCCAGGTGCACTCGACGTTGATCCGGTCGCCAGGCAGGACGTCGAACATCGGATCCTGCAGGTAGTAGTTCTGCTCCTGGAAGGAGTAGTCGCCGTCGTGCAGCACGGTGGTGTTGCCGCCGCGAACGACGCTGACCTTCTGGTGCGAGCCGAGCTGGTGCATGTGTGGCCACACCGCGAACGTCGTGAACGTGCGCGTGTTGTTGCAGCCGCCCGTCACCGTCGTGGTCTTCGGCATCTCCGGGGTGCCAGCTTGCACCTGGAAGATGAACTTTCCGGCGAACACCATCTCCGCGAGCGTCGGCGGCGCGGTGGGCTGTGCCTTGACGAGGATGGCGGTGTCGCCGCTGATCGGGAAATCGGTCGCGTTGAACAGGTGGAGGTTCAAGTGGAGCTGCTCCCCCGCCTTGATATGGAGGCCGACGTCGGTCGGAAAGTCGAGCTTCGACTCGTTGAGGCCCGACGCGTACAGCATGACCATCCCGATGTTCTGGAAGTCGCAGCTGTCGTCGACGCCATCCGCGCCACTCGTGCCGTTCGAGCCCGCGATCGACAGCACCGTGTGATGCGTGCCGACAGGTGCCTGCGCCTGGATGCTCGTGATGAACATGTCCTCGGTCGGCGTGAAGCGCACGCACCGATATTCGTCGGGCGTGCTGCCCGACGGAGCGGGCAAGGTCCACGTGCGGCCCATCAGGCGCACGAAGCCGTCCGGAATCGGCGGGCTATCGACGATGGCGCCAGGTCCATCGTTGGGGGTGTCGTCGTCGTCGCCACCCGGCGTCCCAGAGCCCCCACACCCGATCAGCACTGCACAGAGGAGGATGGCCTTCATCGAGGGCGACTATAGGAGAGGTGATTGGGGATCGGGCAAAAACATGAAGCAGGCCTCAACTATCGGCTGGCCGAGGTGAGGCGCTGGTCACTCAGGGACGGAGGTCATGTGTCGCGCTCGATCGAGGACCCGAGCGTTTGCTCACATTTGGGCTCGGGCGCTCGTCGACAGCCAGAGCTTCGCGGATCAACTACTTCGCACCGACGAGCGTCTTCGCGACCTCGTCGAGATGAGGCCGTAGCTCGCTGCTCGGTTTCTCGCCGGCGACGGTCAGCTGGACGACCGTCTTGCCCGCGCAGACCAGATACATGACGACGTGCGTCGTCGAGGGCGAATCGGCCTCGGCGTACACCGACACGTCGCCGTGCTTCGCGCGCGCGATGTTCGAGAGCGGGTTATCCGCATTCGAGTAGATGGCCTTGAGCCGATCGGCGATGTCATCTCCGGAGCCGGTCCTGGCTGCACCTTTTAGGTAGTCGCAGCGATCGCGGAGCTCGAGCTCGCGCACGCCGATCCAGACGCCGCGATCGGGCGCGAGGTGGATGACCTCGGAGAGCACGCCGTCT